>CAMSEX010000014.1 GCA_947057875.1 uncultured Clostridium sp. | reverse complement strand
TGACTGGAGTTCAGACGTGTGCTCTTCCGATCTATTATTGCTAGTTTTAATATTAAAAACAAGTGTGAGCAATTATACTACAAGCGTAGCTGAATATGGTGCTGAAAAGATAAATTTTAGTGAAGACGTGGTAACAGAAAACAAATCCTTAGAAAAGAAGATTATGGTAGATAATATCCAAAATTCAGTGAATGCCATTGTTGGAATTTCAAAATTGAAACAAAGTGGCAGCTCTATATTTGTAGATAATGCAGAACAAAAGTTAGGGTTAGGCAGTGGCGTTTTGATTACAGATAATGGTTATATTTTGACCAATCAGCATGTAGCAGGGAATAAATATAGCAACTGTTATGTGACTTTAGAAGACGGAAAAATTTATGACGGAAATGTCGTTTGGGCAGATAACAATATTGATTTGGCGATTGTGAAAATCAACAAAAGTAATTTGGAATATTTGCAGTTAGGTGACTCAGATGAAATTAATTTGGCAGAGGATGTGTACGCCATTGGAAATCCGCTTGGTATGGATTTTCAAAAAACGGTAACAAAAGGTATCATCAGCAGCCTAAATCGAACTATTAAAATCGAAGGCGAAACCGAAAATGTCTATATGGAAGACTTAATTCAGACGGATGCTACGATTAATGAGGGAAATAGTGGTGGTGCATTGATTAATACAGACGGAAAGCTAATTGGAATCAATTCAGTAAAAATTAGCAATGCAGAAGGAATTGGGTTTGCGGTTCCCGTGAATATTGTCAAACCAATTATTAATAAATTGATTAATGATGGAAAATTTGAAGAGGCGTGGCTTGGTATTTATGGCTATGATAAAGAAGCTATCAAATATTTGGATTCGGAATTAGAAATTGAAAATGGAATTTACGTAGCACAAGTTGCACCTACTGGGCCATTGGTTAATTTAGATGTGAAAGAAGGGGATATTATTACCAAAATTGATGACACGCAAATCAGTAAAATGAACGATTTGAAGAAATATATTTACAGCAAAAATCCAAAAGATGTAGTAAAATTGTATCTTCAAAGAAATGGCAAAGAAAGTGAAGTGGAAGTGGAACTTGCAAGTAAACTATAATTAAACCTTGACATTCTGGTGTAAAAATATTATGATAAAATCAAATCATAAAGGGGAAATAAAATGGAACAAGAAAAAATAAAATCACCAGAACAAGTTTTACAAGGGATGAAAAATTTTTTCACAAAAGATAGAAAATTTATTATATTGCTAACGATTGTTTTAGGAATTATCACACATTTTTTGCTACTTTCCAACTTAATTTGGAGCCCAGATGGCTTGCTAAATGGCATTCATTACACGGCGGGGCGGTTATGAAGCAAGTCTTGGGCGTTGGGGAATTAATCTCATTGACTCGCTCCGCAACAATATCGCAATCCCATTCATCACAACATTGATTTCTATTTTAATGATGGGATTAATTAACGTAATGTTAATTGAATTATTTGAAATCAAAAACAAACTTTTTCAAGTTTTAATCATGACAAGTGTCGTTGTTTCGCCAAGTTTGTGTATGGCGCTTTTGTACGCTTACACAGCTGATGCGTACTTATTTGCGATGCTTTTTTCGGTACTTACGCCATACGCTTTTTATTCCGTAAAAAACAAAAAGCTAGGTATTTGTTTGGCAGGAATTTCGTTTATTTTCATGTTGTCCATTTATCAAAGTTATATGGGGTTCACAATTGGGCTGATTTTAATGGTAAACATCAAAAAATTATTAACACAAGAAAAAATAGTGTTAGAAGTGCTGAAAGACATTGCCCAAAAAGCGGCTATGTTAGTTATTTTTGCGATTTTATATGCAGCTATTACATGGTTGTACCTAAGAATGAACCACTTATCAATATCAACTTATAAAGGAACCAACCAAATTAGTCTTGCAACAATACTTACCTCAATTATTCCTTCTATCAAAAATGCATATATTGCATTTTTTAAGTATTTTTTTGCAGATGGCATTATCTTAAACAGGGCGTGGAAACGCGAAAAATTATATGCTATTTTCTTTGTGTTTTTTGCGGCTTCGATACTTATTTTACTTACTAAATTATGGAAAAATAAGAAAACGAAAAAAGATTTTTTTGCCAGAAGTGTATTGTCTGTGTTTTTAATGGTACTATTGCCTATTGCCTTAAATATAGTTGTTATCATTGCTTCAGGAAACGAAATCTATTTTTTAATGGCAACCCAAATGCTTCTTATAATACCTTTTTCACTTATGATTTTTGAACAATTACAAACTAAAAATAGCTTGATAAATTTGCTCAATTGGGCAATAATTCTTGTTTTAATAGTGACTATGATAACCTATTTTTTGTCGATTGTTGTGACTTATCAAACAACGCAAATGACGTATTCTCAAGCGGAAAAGGTAGCTAATCGTATTTTGGTTAGAATGGAGGAAACACCAGGCTATCGCTCGGGTATGAACAAACTTTTTGCAGGTGTTATTGATGATGTAAACTTTCCCAAAACATTAGATATTTATAATTTGGCGGTAACCAACAGTTTGCGTTCTTCGATTTTTCATGCGACTTATTGGGGGCAAGAAGCGACTTGGCGCAATTTTATGGAAGTATTTTGTGGGGTTCGCATTAATTTTTGCGAAGATTATGAATACTACAAAATCATTCATTCAGATGAATTCAAGCAAATGGATATTTTTCCAGGAGAAAACTCAGTTAAAATGATTCAGGATGTAATAGTGGTTAAATTTACGGACACACCAGCCAATCCGCCACCGTCAGAAAATTTGGTAAAACACAATATTTATATAGAGGAGGAGATATGAATACAATTATCGAAAATGAAAATTTAAAACTAGAAATTAGCACATTAGGGGCAGAGCTTCAGAAAATAGAAAATAAGAAAAATGGTAAAAATTATTTGTGGAATGGTAATAAGACCTTTTGGGGAAGAAGAGCACCAGTATTGTTTCCCTTTGTGGGGGCTTTGAAAAATAAGGAATATTGTTATCATGACAAAATTTATAAAATGGGGCAACATGGTTTTGCCAGAGATATGGAATTTGAGCTTCTTGAGAAAAACGAAAATAGTTGTTGGTATGTTTTACATTCTAATGCTGAAACTTTGGAAAAATATCCATTTGAATTTGCCTTAAAAGTTGGTTATAAATTGCAGGAAAATAAAATTAAGGTAATGTGGAAAGTTGAAAATCAAGATGTGAAAATGATGTATTTTTCAATTGGAGCACATCCTGCGTTTTGTGTACCTGTGGAGAAAAGAGGAGAATGTTATCTCAAATTTGATACCATGAATTCTTTTGTAAATACAGGTTTGGAAAACGGTTTAACTCCTGTAAAAAATGAGATAAATGGTAAAATCGATTTGAAAAATGGTTATTTAAAAATCGCATCAGAACTTTTCAAACAAGATGCGTTAATTCTGGAAAATTACCAAGTGCAGGAAGTTTCGCTTTGTTTGCCAGATAAAAAACCGTATATTACAGTGAAATTTGATGCGCCACTTGTTGGAATTTGGTCGCCATATAAAGAAAATTGCCCATTTGTGTGTATAGAGCCTTGGTATGGAAGATGTGACAGTGTAGATTTTGAGGGGAATTTGGAGGAGCGAAAATGGCAGCAAAAATTAAAGTCAGGAGAAAATTTTGAGGCAGGATATGAAATTTTGGTGGATTAGTTAGAATAAACTAAAAATTCAATTTCCAGTGCTACGATATTGTTTTAGTGCCCAATTCCAAGTGCTAATTGCAATTAACCAAATTGTAATTGTAATGAAAGGTATGATGAAGAACAGATTACTTTGTTTTTGAAAAAGGTAATCTAAAGTTGGAAAGTAAGATGCAAAAGCAAAAGGAAAAATGAAACTAATTAAAATTCGCACAAATTTATTATAAATTTCAATTGGGTATTGGGCAAGTTTGTGCATTTGGAAAATGGACCAAATGACTTCATTGGATTTGTAAGTCCAAAAGCCAGAAATGCTGAAAATAGTTTGAATTCCACCAATAATAAAACCACCCCAAATGCCAAAAGATAAAATTTTTAGTAGTAACAAAAAAGTAATAGAAATTTGTAATTTTAAGAGCATAGTAATGATTAAAATAACGGAAAGGATAACATAACTCATAGAAGACGAACTTTGTGATTCGCCTAAAACTGAAATCAATGGATGAACGGGACGTAATAAAATGGTATCAAATTTACCTTTTCGAATAAATTTTCTTCCAATATCATAAGTAGAGTCAAATAATAATTCATTGACAGACAATGCTAGCATCATAACGCCATACAACAATAACAATTGCTGAAAATTCCAACCAGCAATTGTATCTGTATTTTGAAAAATAATCCATATAAATATTAATTCAATAATTTGAAAGGTTAATTGTGAGAATGTTCCAATCAAGAAATCAACGCGATATTCCATCATTTTTTTAAGTGATGCTCCTAGGAATGCAAAATATAATTTTAAATTTTGTATCATATTATCCTCCATTTATCGTAATATTTTTGATTGCTTTATGAAAAATAAATTTAGCAATAGCATACAGAAAGACAATCCAAATGCACTGTTTTATTATGATTTGCAAAATTTCTACTGTGTTTAATGAACCAAAATAAATGTTAATTGGTGTATAAATGCAATCTTTAAATGGCAGAAAATGGGAGATTTTTTGCAAAAACTCTGGAAATAATGTAATGGGCGCAATCATGCCAGAAAAGATATTTAAAATAGCACGTTTTAGGACTTCAATCCCCCAAACAGAGTCAGTATAAAAGGCTGTCATTCCAAGAATCAATTCAAAAAAATAAACAATAAGAATAGACAAACTAATAACACCAATAAAAAACAAAAAATTAACAAGCCCTGCTGGTGGTAAAACGCCAAACAACAAAGCACAAATGGCAAACGTTAAAATACTTACAATAACAGCTTCGATAAGTTCTCCAATACGAATTCCAAAATAATAACTAAAATAGGAAATTGGATTTAGTAATTCTCTTAAGATTTCACCTTCACGAATAGCAACTCCGATGGTTTCATTAATACCCCAAACAATGATTGGATTTAAGGAAACAACTAAAATATAATAAGTCGTGATTTGTTCAAAACTCATACCAGAAATTTGTCCACCTTGCTTGTAAATGGCGAGCCAAATAAAAATGTATACTGTAATTTCCACAATAAAATTAAAAATATATAAAATTAAATCAAAACGATAATATAAATTTTCGTTTGCAGTTTGCTTTGCAATTGCCCAAATTCTACTTAGCATGAATAACATCACCTCGATATAATTCCTTCAAAATTTCTTCTAAATCCTGTTCTTGAATATGCAAATCTAAGATTTCGCAATTGTTTGATATATAGTTTACAATATTCATAATGGTTGTTTTTTCGTGGTTAAATTTGATTTTTAAATGTTTTTCATTCTCTTCCATGACTTCAAAATCCTCGTCAGCAGTTTCTATGCTAAGATTTTTTGTTTTGTTCTGAACAACAAATTCTGCAACAATATATTTTCCATAAGTATTTTTGAAAAATTCCTTAGTGCCGTCATAAATAATCTGCCCTTTATCCAAAAGAATAATGCGGTCACAGACATCTTCAATATCTTTCAAATCATGAGTTGTCAAGATAACCGTCGTTTTTTTCTCTTCATTAATATCTTTGATGAACTTACGAATATTTTCTTTTACCAAAATATCTAAACCAATAGTTGGCTCGTCTAGATAAACAACTTTTGGGTTATGCAAAAAAGTAGCAGCAATCTCACAACGCATTTTTTGCCCTAAACTTAAATTTTTTACTTGTTTATTCAAAAGTTCTGATAAATCCAAAATTTCGGTAAATTTCTTTAAATTTTTTTGGTATTCATTGTTTGAAATTTGATACATTTTTTGAATTAATTGAAATGATTCAATGATAGGCAAATCCCACCATAAGCCGAGTTTTTTGCCCAAAAACGGCACCGATTTGTTTGTTATTTTCAATTCTTTTTTCATAAGGAACAATGCCATTTATAGTAACTTTTCCAGAAGTTGGAGTCAGTAAACCAGTTAGCATTTTGATAGTGGTGGATTTTCCGGCACCATTTTCGCCAATGTAGCCAACTAATTCGCCTTCTTCAATTTGAAAATCAATGTGATTAACAGCAGTGTGTTCTCTATATTTTGGATGAAATAAATGCTTGATGTAACCTAGCATCCCAGAGTCTTTTTGACTTATTTTATATGTTTTTACTAAATCTTGTACCTCAATTAATGCCATAAAATACTCCTTTAAATTCATTTATTAATCATAAAATAACATAAATAACAAAGAATTGCAAGGCAGATACAAAAAATTATGAAAGTATTGACAAAAAATAAAAAGAGCAACAAAATATACAATTTTTTGAAAAATATCTAAAATTTAATATAGACATTCTAAAAAAAATATTATATAATAATGATGTAAAATATTGAGAATGGATGAATAAGTATGAGAATTAATGATTTTAGAGAGATGCAGCAAAACCTTGAACAAATGCGTCATAATCTAGAAGACATAAAAAAAGTGGATTACATACAACCAGATTTAGGCAAGAAACGTGGGAAGGGAAGACGAGCTGTACAGAAAAAAATTAGCGAAATCGTACATCCAAAATTAACTAAAATCGCAAAAGAAGAACAGATAATTGTTATGGTAACAATTTTTATTGTAGCAGCTACCTTTATTTTTTCAACTAGCATTTTTGCTAAGACGATTTCTGAAAATACAGTCGAAAAACAAGAAATTGCTCAAGAAAATGAACCAGAACCACAAAAGGAAAATAGACAAGAAACAGAAATAACGCAAGAAAAAGAGCAACCTGCACAACCTGTCAATACTGCAGGAGAATTAATTTTGGAAAGCAATGAAAATGCGATTGAACTAGAAAATATTTTAATGCAAAATGTGAGTGTTTTAAAATCAAAGGAATATGTAGAAGAAGTTCGACCAATAGAATTTGAAACACAATATGAGGACAACCCTAATTTGCCAGAAGGCGAAGAAAGTGTTGTACAAGAAGGAATTGCAGGAACTAAGCAAGTAACTGTTATCAAGTCTTATGAAAATGATGAATTAGTTGCTGAAAGTATATTAAGTGAAATTTCGATGGCAAATTCTACACCACAAATTATTGAACGAGGTACTTCAAAATTTTTAGCAGATAATAAAGTTCATTTGGATGATAAAATGTATTTAACGAAGGAAGTTGAATTAAAAAAAGAGCCTGAAGATTCTGCAGAAAATGTTTGCACCATTTTGAAAAGTTTAGATGTAGTCTTATTAGAATTAAAAAATGAAGAATGGTGTAAAATCAATTTTGACGGTTTAGAAGGTTATGTACAATGCAAAAATTTGACTTCAAGTAAAGTCACGCCAGGTGTTTTAGAGGCTAATCGTGTGCAAAGAATAAAAATGACCTTATCAGAAAGTATGCCACTCAATGAATCAACAGAGTTGACTTTGGAAGATTACAAAAAAATGTTATCAGGAAATGCGTCTGACAAAAATCATATTTTAGAAGAAAATGCAGAAGTTTTTTATAACATGGACCAAAATTATCACATCAATGGTGTGTTTTTGGCGGCTATTGCGATTCATGAAAGTGCGTGGGGAACGTCTAGCATTGCCAATGACAAGAAGAATTTGTTTGGTTATGGTGCATATGATAATTCGCCATATGCGAGTTCATTTACGTTTGATACATATGCCGAAGGAATTGAATTAGTTGCAAAAGCTTTGGTAAAATATTATCTTAATGAAGAAGGAACACCAATTTACGCAGGCGAATTGGCAAAAGGTTCTTATTACGAGGAACCAACAGTTGCCTCTGTTAACAAAAGGTATGCAAGTGATGAAAATTGGCATAATAGAGTATATTCTTATATGGAATATTTGTATAATAGATTATAGTAGGATAAAATAAAATGAAAGAAAAAATCGTAAAAATTATTATTCCAATCGTTTTAATAAGTGTATTGGTTCTGTTGGGTATAATTAGTTATCAGTTTATTTTTAAAAAGATCTTTGCGAGAAACAGGTTTGTAGAGGAACTTATGGTAATTGCTCAGGCGAATGAAAAGCCTGTTTTTCGTGTGGCTAAAATGGTAAAATATAGTAGTGCAGAAGCAGTGGATAACACAGCAGAGCAGAATTTGCAGGATATTAGCATTTCGCAATATTCCGATGTGGCGCTTTATATCGACAATTTTAGCGATGAATTAACACAGGAAAATACAGTAAAAGAGCTGTACCTAGACAATTTTAAAATAGATGTAGACTACAATTACGGGACACCAGCATTGTATTATAAAAATCCGCTTGAAATTTCAAAGTTTCGTTTAATTGAGCAAAATTTGATTGATCAAAGATTGGACTATAAAATTATTTACACAAATGAAGACAATCAAAACAGTAATTATGCTGAGCCAGTCTTTTTTACAGATTGCTCAAATCCAATTACATTAGGTTATATCAATAAAAACATTGTCAACCAATATCAAGTCACAAAAGACAATGGTTTGGTGTCTTTTGACGGAAGAATTTTTAATAATTTAGATATTGATTTAGCAAAATTGTCACCTAAAATTCATTTTACGGTTCATATTAAAAATAATTTAGATGAAAAATTTATTTGCAACATGAGTGCTAATTTGCAATTAGAAACAGACGAAGGTAGCGTAAAAAGTGGCTATATTATTCAGATTTTAGACGACATTGGGTATTATCGTTTTTTGAAAGAAGTATAGAAAAGGAGAATATCATAAATTTCTTTAGCAAACCTCTTGCCAAATGAAAAATTTCATTATATAATAAAAAAAAGAACGAGGCTTCTTTTTAGGAAGGTATGTTTCAATAAAAAGCTATGAATCTCGTCAGGTTCGAGAGAAAGCAGCGATAAGTAGTGTATTTATGTGATTAACATATCTTCCTTAAGGGAAGTCTTTATAATACGAAAGGAAAGAAAGCTATGGCTTACACTGCTTTATATAGAAAATTTAGGCCATTAAAATTTGAAGATATGGTAGGGCAAGAGCATATTACCAAAACGCTCAAAAACCAAATCATGGCAGGTCGCGTGGGGCATGCATATTTGTTCAATGGCGGTCGTGGAACAGGAAAAACAACAACAGCCAAAATATTAGCCAGAGCCGTGAATTGTTTAAATCCGCAAAATGGCGAACCTTGCAATGAATGCGAAATTTGCAAAGAAATTTTAAGTGGAGCTTTGACTGATGTTGTTGAGATGGATGCGGCATCAAACAATAGTGTGGAAGATATACGTAGCATTCGTGAGGAGGTCAATTTTTTGCCAACAAAAGCAAAATATCGTGTCTATATTATTGATGAAGTTCATATGCTATCAACAGGAGCATTCAATGCGTTGCTAAAAACGCTGGAAGAGCCTCCAGAACACGTAAAATTCATGCTTGCCACAACTGAACCGCAAAAATTGCCAGCCACGATTTTGTCTCGTTGTCAAAGGTTTGATTACAAAAAAATTAGCAATGAAAATGTTGTCAAAAGACTGAAAATTATTTGTGCAGAATCCGATATTTCAATAACGGATGAAGCATTGCACATTTTAGCAGTTTTGTCAGAAGGTGCAATGCGTGATGCAATCAGCATTTTAGAGAGATGTAGCCAAGAAAGTGCAGACGAAATTACAGCTGATTTAGTCAAAGAATTAGTGGGAATTCCAAGTTTGGAAATGATTTCAAAATTGACAAAAGCTATTTTGGAAAACGATGAAACAACAGCGCTGCAAGCAATTGATGAAGTACTAGAAGATGGCAAAGATTTGTACAATTTTTTGTGGGAAGTGATAAAATATGTCAAAGATATTTTGGTGTACAAAGCCACGAAAAAATTGGAATTATATAGTCAAGAAGAATTAATGAAAATTAAGGATTTAGCAGATAAAGCAGAAAAAGAAAGGTTTTTGGAAATCATTTATCAATTGTCAGAATTGGAAAATAGCTTGAAAAGTTCGACACAAAAAACAATTATGTTTCAAGCAGGGATTTTGAGAATTTGTATGAAAAAAATACAAAAACCAATTTTGCAATCTGAAGTTGACATAATGCAACAGCAAGTTGCGAAAAGGCAACCTGAAGTTGCACAAAATCAAGTAAAACAGCAATCTAAACCTGTAACACAAAATGTGAAACCAACACAGGATTGGCAGGAAATCGTAAATCAATTGAAAAACGCAGGGAAAATACGTTTATATACTTGTTTGGTAAATACAGCGGTGGATAAGTTAAATGACCAGACTTGGGAAATTATATTTTCAAATGGTTTGACTGATTTTAACAAAAGAATTTTGGAAGAACCAAACAATCGCGCTGATTTAATCAAAGCAATTGCGATGGCAACTGGAACTGAAATAAATATTAAATTAAGAGATGGAAAAGCAAAAACAGTTGAGAAAAAAACGGATACTTCGGCATTTGACGGGCTAGGCATAGATGTTAATGTGATTGAATAAAATTTGGAAAGGAGATAAAAATGGCAAAAAGAGGAGGATTTCCGGGAGGAATGGGAGGTTTTGGAGGATTTAATCCAAACCAATTGATGAAACAAGCAAAGAAAATGCAAGAGGAAATGGAGAAAACGCAAGAAGAATTGCAAGAGAAGACATTTAGCGCAACGGCTGGTGGAAATGCGGTTTCTGTAACTGTAACTGGCGGCAAAATGGTACAGGAAATTAAAATTCAGAAAGATGTAGTGGATCCAGACGATGTAGAAATGTTGCAAGATTTGATTTTAACTTGTGTGAATGAGGCTTTGCGCAAAGTGGATGATGCTCAAAATGCAAGTTTTGGAAAATTTAATATTCCGGGGTTAATGTAAAATGGCAAATTATTCACCATCGATAGAAAAGTTAATTGAAAGTTTTGAGAAACTGCCAAGTATTGGGCATAAGACAGCACAACGCTTGGCTTTTTATATGTTGGATGTGAGCCAAGAGCAGGCAAAAGAGTTTACAGATGCGATTTTGAATGCAAAACAAAACTTGAAGTTTTGCTCAAAATGCTTTAACATTTCTGATACCGATCCATGTAATATTTGCTCTGACGTGAAAAGGGACCAAAGTACGATTTGTGTGGTAGAGGATGTACGAGATGTTTTTGCGATGGAGAGAACACATGAATTTAAAGGTGTTTACCATATTTTACATGGTTCGATTTCTCCTATGAACGGAATTGGTCCAGATGACATAAAAATTAAGGAGTTGCTCTCAAGGTTGATGGATGGCAGCGTAAAAGAATTAATTTTGGCAACAAATCCTCGTGTGGAAGGAGAAGCAACTTCGATGTATATTTCAAAATTGGTTAAGCCAATGGGAATTAAAGTGACCAGAATTGCAAGAGGAATTCCTGTTGGAGGTGATTTGGAGTACACAGATGAAGTAACCCTAACGAAAGCATTAGAAGGTAGAAGTGAGATGTAAAAAATGAACCAGCTGGGGGATACTTTAGGCATCTTCCAGTTGGCTGTTTTCCTTTAACCAATGCTTGAATTTGTTGTGAAATTCAAGTATGGTAAGATCGTGATTCCAATAATCATCGTTGTCTGTTTTGCGGTATTCTGTCAGATGATTAAAGGTTTTGTCTTCTGTCGACACAAATACATAAAAACGAAAAGATTTTTCTCCGATGTTTTCTTTTATGTAGAAGAAAGTTTCTCCAATTTTTGCTTTTAGCCAGCAATCATCAGGCGAATTAAATTTTTTAGTAAATGGCTGAAGGATTTTTTGTATGTTGCTGAGCTTGGCTTCACAATTTTCTACTTCTTCCCGAGATATTAATTTCTTTTCCATAGTATTACCCTCCTAAAAAATTTTTTGATTTTTTGTCTAGGTTCCTCCTGTAAAAGCGAGGTCTAGTTAAAAGGTTTCTGAATATTATTATATCATAATATTCAGAAAAAGTCAAGTTTTTATGTAACACATAATTTTTAGTAAAGAGTGAGTTAAGTGATTAAAAATTTACTTGTTTAATCTGAAGTTATAGTGTATAATAATGTAAAAAGATTTTGTGAGGGAAAATGGAAACAATTGAAAGAACTTTAAAATATGTAGATTTGTATTTAATGTATGATGACTTGGATAATGTTCCAGAATACAAATTACCAGAAGGTTATAAGTTTGTATTTTTTGAAAATGGTTCTGAAAGAGATTGGGTAAATATAGAGTTGTCAAGTGGGGAATTTTTATCTTTTGAAGAAGGTATGGAAAATTTTCAAAAATATTATGGAGAACATTATCAAGATTTAAAAAAAATGTGTTTATTTATTGAAAATAAAAAAGGTAAAAAGATTGCTACTGCTACAGCGTTTTATTTGGAGAATCCAATGGAAGATATCACAGGAAATGTTCACTGGGTTTCAGTGAGAAAAGAATATCAAGGTAAAAAGTTATCGAAGCCTTTAATTGCAGAAACTTTAAAGCAAATGAGAAAATTAGGGCATAAGAAAACTTTGTTGCATACACAAACACATACTTGGTTGGCAGTAAAAGTATATTTGGATTTGGGTTTTGTGCCATATGAATTAGAGGAGAGTTATGAAGGTTGGCAGATTATAAAAAGGTTGACTAATCATGTTAGATTGAAGAATATAGAAGATATTTCTGAAAAAGAAATGTATGATTTAGAATTTTTGTCAATAAATCAGTTTCTGCAATCGAGATTTGAGGCACCGTTTGAATATAAGATTTGGGATGAAAAGAATTTAATAGGTGTAAATTTTGAAGGGAAACTTTATCAATATTTATATACTTATGAAGATGCTAAATTAAAGATTAAGGAGTTGAAGGTATGAATCTTGTAGAAATGTCTAGAGATTTGATGTATCAGCAAACACAGTTGAATAAAGCGCCAGCGTGGAGATTGACAGAACTTGCGATTTTAAAAGGAAAAGAGTTAGCACAAAAGTATCAGGAAGATGAAAGGTTGATTTTGACATCATTGTATTTGGCGCATACAGTTTTTAGTCCTATTTGGGCGGGAGAGATTCAGCAAAATCACACTAATTTAAGTGCGGAATTTTCTCAAAAATATTTGGATGAGTGGCAAGTTCCAAGAAAAGAACAAAAAATTATTTTGAATAGTATTCAAGCACATCATGATAAGGTAAAAGCAGAAACAAAAATTGCAGAGATTGTGAAAAATGCGGAGTGTTTTAAATTTGTGACTGTGGAGGGTGCTTTGATTTATTTGCATGAATGGGGAAGAAGGCAAGTGGAATATGAACAAGCGCGTCAAAAAGTATTGCAGAAAATGGAACAAAAAAGGAAGTTGTTGACATTGGATGAGTGTGTGAAAGAGGCAGAGGAAAATTGCCAAGATATTAGAAAAATATTTGGAGAAAAGATTTAGGGTAATGAGATGAAGTTAGAGAAAGTAAAGAAGCAGATTGTGTTTAGTGATTATGATGGAACAATTTATATTAATGAGCAAGATATGGGGAAGACTGTAAAAGCAATTGAAAAATTTCGTAGTTTTGGTGGCAAGTTTGTGATTGTTACAGGGAGAAGCAAAATGAGTGTTAGAAATGTAATAGAAAGATACAATATTCCATATGATTATTATATTTCAAATAATGGTGCTGTGATTTTTAATCAGGATGGAGAGGAAATTATTAAGTATCCAATTATCCCAGATAATTCATTAAAAGTATTGCAGTATTTAAAACAAAAAAAGAATTTACAGATATTTTTATATGATGATGATGATAAAGTTGAGTTTCAAAATCAAGAATTATTAAAAATACGAGTGAAAACGACTGATTATCAATTGGCTCAAAATATCGAAGATAAGGTAAATAGAACTTTTGGAAATTTTGTGAAAGCACATTCTGCTTTTCCAGGTATGTATTATGACAATCATGATTTTGTGATTGTAGATATTGTTTCAAAACAAGCAGGAAAGGAAAATGCAATTAAAGCATTACTAGAAAAGTTAAAGATAGAAAAAGAGCAAGCGACGGCAATTGGAGATGGTAGAAATGATATTGAGATGATAAAAAAATATCATGGATATTCAATGGAAACAGCTGAGACGGAAGTGAAAGAAGTTGCAAGTCAAATTTTTAAAAGTATTGTAGATGCGTTAGAATATTTAGAGAATTAGGAGAAAGTATTGAGAGTTTTAATTTTAAGTTTTAGTAGTAATCAGGTTAATGAAAAAAGTTTTGTACCCAATAAAATTGGTTTAACGTTTTCATGTGTGAAAGAATGCGAAAATGTGCTGAAAAATTTAGGAAATGAGGTTGAACATATTTGCATTAATCAGAAAAATATTCAAAGGTGTTTGGCTTGTGGTAAACGAGGTTGGGGCATTTGCTTGGAGCAGCACAAATGTGTTCTAGATGACGATTTTAACGAGATTTATAATTATATGGGAAATTTTGACGCCTATATTTTTGTTACACCAGTGTATTTTTGGGAAATGAGTGAGAGTGCTAAAACATTTTTTGATCGTTTAAAAAGGTGCGATGCTTTTGATGAAAATTCAAAAATAAGGAGAAAGAAAATTGTCTGTATTGCGTGTGCAGGCGGAAGTGGAAGCGGCACAGAGGAAACGCTTCAGGCGTTTGACCGATTAAATTATTTTTTGAAAACACAAATGTGTGGTAGAATTCCAGTGACAAAAGCAAATTTTGAGGAACAAAGAGAGTTGATAAAAACTGCAATATTGGAGGTGGAAAGATGAAAATAGCACTTGTTCAAATGGATTCAACTGGAGAGAGGGAAGAGAATGAAAAGAGAACCTTGCGTTTTATGAGGCAAGCAGTTTTAGAAAAAACGGATGTGATTTGTTTGTCGGAATCGTTTGTTTATTGGGGGAGCGAACGTAGTCAGAGAAATTGCAGTTTAGAGGATATTCAAAAGTATCAAGATTTTGCAAAAGAAAATAATGTTAATCTTGTTCTAGGAAGTGTTTCTTTGATAAATGAAGGTTCAGAGAAAACAACAAATACGTGTTTTGTTATAGATAGAAATGGTAAGATTGTTCATCGTTATGATAAAAAATATATGTATAAAGTAAATAAAACGGATTTGGTTGTGGATGAGACGCAAAAGACTCTGCCAGGAAATGCGAATGGAATTTTTGAGTTAGATGGCGTAAAAATGGGAGTTGGTATTTGTTTTGATTTAAGATATCCAGAATATTTTAGAGAGCTAATAAAAGAGGGGGCAGAGATTATACTTTTACCATCGCATTTTAGAAAGGCAACTGGAGAGATTGCTTGGGATATTTTGACAAAAGCCAGAGCAATTGAAAATCAGGTTTATTTTTGCGCTTGTAACCAGACTGGAGAAGGTAATTGTGGGAATACACAAGTGATTTCATATGAGGGAAAAATTTTAGCCAAAATGGAAAATGATGAAGGAATTATAGTACAAGAAATTGATTTAGAAGCACAAAGGAAATATAGAAAAGAATTACCAGTGTTGGAGCAGATGAAATGAAAAAATTAGCTATTAATAGCTAATTTCAAAGGTTGGAATTCCAGTGGAATATGGAGCGATATCATATTGTTGAAAATAAATAATAACAAAATCAGGAGTTAGGTAAAATTGATTTGGTTGAAAAGTTTCTAAAACTAAAGTGCAATAGTTGTCAAAAAATAAATCGATTCCTTTTTCTAGAATTTGCTGGTTAATTTGCTTTAAAATAGAAAGCAGATAGTTTGGATTTTTAGCGAAAATATCATTTAAAGAGATCGGAAGAGCACACGTCTGAACTCCAGTCACCTCTCGTCATCT
>CAMSEX010000013.1 GCA_947057875.1 uncultured Clostridium sp. | reverse complement strand
CCTACACGACGCTCTTCCGATCTTGTTGAAAAAAATAAAGCAGACACTTGTTTGCAACTTTTCAGGGAACTTTCTGCTTTGGATCAAAATAAGCTTCTAAAGAAAATGCAAGAGGTAGCGTCAGAGGACTAAGATTATGAAAAAGAGTACTTTGGTAATTTTCAGAGTGCTCTTTTTCTATAAAAAAGGTAAAATAAATAAAAAATCCTCTATAACCTAGTTGCAAATTATTTCACTTTGTAGTATAATATAAAAATCAAGTAAAGTTGGAGAAAAGTATGTCTAAAAATATCGTAATCGGAATTGAAGGATTGGTTGGAAGTGGAAAAACGAGCATTTGTCGCGAATTGATAAAAAAAATACCAAATTCGGTGTTGCTAAATGCTGGTGATTTGTATCGTGCGATTGTTTTTTTGATGATGAAAAATGGGGCAGCAGTTGCAAGTATGAGGGAAAGTGGCAAAAATTTGAATATTCGAGAAATGATTGATATACTTGAAATAGAAGTAAGAGTAGAAAATCAGGAAACAGTAGTTTATTCTAAAAATGTGAAACTAGAAGAACAAGATTTGCAATCAAAAGAAACGTCGCTTGCTGTGTCAGAAGTAAGTAATACAGCAGAAAACGAGAAAGCATTTGAGTTTGTGAGAGACTTAATTGAAGATTTGAAAAAGCAATATTATGTGATTTTTTCGGGCAGAGCAACCATGAAAATTTATCCTGCTTGTGATTATCATTTCTTTGTGGTGGCTGATTTAGAAGAAAGGGTAAAACGAAAATGCAGACAGTATGAAGGGAAAGAATCTGAGCAAGAAATAAGAGAAAATATTATCAGAAGAGATGATTTGCAGAAAAAGAGTGGATTTTATGAATATTCCTCAAAGACAATAGAAGTGAATGTGACAGATTGTAAAACAGTTCAAGAATCTGCGAATAAAGTTCTGCAACATATAAAAGTGGTTTAAAATTAAGGAGGCTTGAGGTAATTTGGATTATGAAAATGAGAAGTTAATTGAATTTAACCAATATTTGGCAGGAAGAAAAGTCGCGATTATTGGGTTGGGTGTTAGCAATTTGCCGCTGATTGATTATTTATATAACTTAAAAGCAAAAGTAACTGTTTTTGACCAAGCAGAGATTAATGATTTAGACCAAAAGATTGTTAGAAAAATCACGAATTATGGAATGGGAATGTCTTTTGGGGAAAAATATTTGGAAAAATTAGTTGGTTTTGATTTGATTTTTCGTTCGCCAAGTTGTTTACCAACCAATCCATTTTTGGTGGCTGAAGCAGAAAAAGGAGCGATTATTACAACAGAAGTAGAAATGGTAATTGAGCTGAGCCCATGCAAAGTGATTGGCGTGACTGGAAGTGATGGAAAAACTACCACAACAACACTGATTTCTGAAATTTTAAAAGCAAAGGAATACGATGTTTTTTTAGGTGGCAATATTGGAACTCCGTTGTTTACAAAAATTGCAGAAATGACACCAGAAGATATTGTAGTTTTGGAATTGAGCAGTTTTCAATTAATGGATATGAAAATTAGCCCGAATGTTGCGGTGATTACGAATATTACGCCAAATCATTTGGATAAGCACGAAAGCATGGAAGAGTATATAGATGCAAAAAAGCGAATTTTTGAATATCAAACAGACGAAGATTTGCTAATTTTAAATTATGATAATGAGATGACGAGAGGCTTTCAAAAAGAGGCACATGGGAAAGTAATGTTTTTTAGTAGTAAAAGCAAATTGGCTGATGGCTATATGGTAGATGATGGGAAAATCAAATATTGTGAAAATGGTTTGCGAAGTCACATTTTGGATACGAAAGAAATGAAACTTCGTGGGGTTCATAATTTTGAAAATGCAGCAGCAGCAATTATGGCAACCAGAGATTTGGTGGATATGCGAACTGCTTGTGATACCATTTTGCAATTTAAAGGAGTGGAACATCGCCTTGAATTGGTGATTGAGACAAAAGATAGAGTGAAGTGGTATAATGATTCAGTTAGCTCAAGTCCAACGAGGACAATTGCTGGTTTGAATGCATTTAATTTGAGAAATATTATTTTGATTGCTGGTGGTTATGACAAAAATTTGGACTATGCACCGCTTGCTAAGCCAATAGTGGAGAATTGCAAAGAATTGATTTTAGTGGGGCAAACCAGTAGCAAAATTGAAAAAGTGGTAAAACAGGAATTGAAAAATCAAAATAAAAAAATGAAGATACACATGTGTGCGGATTTAAGAGAGACGGTTAAATTGGCAAAGAGTATTGCGGCACAAGGAGATGTTGTGCTATTTTCTCCAGCGAGTGCAAGTTTTGATATGTTCAAAAATTTTGCAGAACGTGGAAAGATATTTAAAAAGTATGTGAAAGAGATTGTGTAAAGATATTGACTTTTTGCAGAAAAGAAGGTATAATAAAGAAAGAAGTATTCTGAAGTAAAGGAGAAAAGTTATGTTAGCTAAAGTTTGGAAAAAAGCTTTATTAGCAGTTTGTATCATTGCTTGTCTTTACAATGTTATGCACAAATTAATTAGCAGAACTTCGTTAGAAGTACAACTCAAAAGTGTGGAGAGTAAAACAAGTGTGATGGATAGTGGTTATGAAGAAAACTCCTTGAACATAAATCAGGAAAAAGTGAGAAAAGAAAGTCATTTTGAAGAAGATGAAGAAAGCCAGAGTGAAGAGAAAGACACAATTGTTGTAATTCAATAAAAAATGCTTGCATTCTTTAAAAATTTGTGATATGATTAAAAATATTGTGAAAAATAAAAAGAGAGGTGAATAGAATGAAAACTGAAATCCAACCAAATTATACACCAGCAAAAATTATATGTGCTTGTCGGAAATGTAATCGAAACGAATTCAACAAAAGCAGAAATGAAAGTTGATGTTTGTTCAAAATGTCATCCTTATTGGACAGGAAATTTAAAACAAAATACGACTGGTGGTAGAGTTGATAAATTCAAACAAAAATACGGAATATAGGTGCGTGAGGAATTTTAATAATAGAAAAAATTTTGAAGTAATAGTAAAAAACTATTGCTTTTTTTTTATTTTAGTATATAATAAAAGAAGAGAATTACAAATGAAGGAGTAGGAAAAATTAGATGAGAAAAGATAATAGAAATAATGTATTATTGATTGAAAAATTAACAGAGTTAAATGAAATGGAAATTGCCAAAATTAAAGTTTTAACTGCAATTTTTATGAAAACTTTGCAAGAATTGAATGATAAAAAAGTGCAATCAATGGTATCTAATTTTGAAGAACAAGCCAAAGCTTATGGTCAGCATTTAGCAGATTATCAAGAAATCTATGATAAAACAATTAGCCAATATGAGGCACAAATGACGCAAATTATGGATAAATATAAAGAGAGATTCATCAATATTCAATTAGAACTTCAAGAGGCAGAGTGTAACCAAAAAATTGCAATTGCCAATTTAAAGAAAAGTTTTGATATAAAATCGGAGGCGGAGGAAGCTTCAAAAGAGAAATTAGCGCAGGATTATTTAAGAAAAATGTTTGCTTGTATGCAAAAAAAAGAGAATTATGATTTGATTATTGATGAGTGTGAAAAAGAGTTAGAAAACTGTATAGAGGAAGCAGAGAATAAATTAAATAATGTATTTTTAGATAAATCAGGGCAACTTATTGTAAGAGAGGAAAGTTTTTTGACGAAATGGATAAATAAAATAAAGAATATGTTTACAGGTAAAACTAAATTTAATGCGTATTGTATTGAACCAATGAGCATAGAATTAGAAATGATAGAGAGAAAATTGCCAGATCATATGAAGCAAATTCGTCAAAAGACAGTTCGTTTTGTGGCAAAAATTAAACAAGCAAAAGATGAGACTAATTTGATATTTGAGAAAATGAAATAATTAGAAGAGGAGAAAGTAAGTTATGAGTAGCTTGGGAAGTGTTGAAATTAATGGAAAATACATTAATTTAGATTCATTGTCTTTGGAGAAGATGAAAAAACTTTTTTCAAAAATAAATGATAATGAGGAAATGTTAAAACAAGAAATTGATACGATATTGAAAAGATTAATGTAAAGGAGAGAAACGAAACAGATGGAAGAGAGAAAAACAAAAGCAGAGGAATATTGCAAAAGAGTTGACCAAATTATTCGAGAAATGGACGAAGATAGACCAATTAAAGAAATTCAGACAATGATTGATGAATTAAGTGATTGCGAAAAGAATTTAAAGGAAGTAAAAAAGCAATATGAGGAAGAAGGAAAAAGATTATTTGAGAAAAATGGTGGTGGAACGGATAGTTTTGAAGCGTTAGCAACAGAAAATATGTTAAAAAAAATAAATTGGGTCTTAGAGGAAATTCCAAGTTTTGTTGAGTTAGCTCAAACTGTTATTGATGGAAATAGTAAGAAAGAAATAGAAATGGTTGAGGAGACTGTTTCAAAAGATTTACCTGAAGAAGATGAAATGCCAGAGATAGATGTTATAAAAATTGTACCAATTGAACCTATAAATGAGGAAAAAATTCAACCTAAAACTTCGCTAGATGATTTGCCACAATTTTTTGATAAAGATGAAGAGGTAGAGGCTGAGTCAGTCAAGGGTGGTCCATTTAAGTTAGGTAAAGAAATTTTAGAAGTTGGAGATGACCAAATTTATTCAAAAGAGAAAGTACAGGAAGAAAAAGAAATAGACTTAGAATCAGAAGAAGGACATGGAATAGAATTAGAAAAAAAGGAAGAAAAGAAAGAGCCACAGGTAGTTCAAACTTTTACAATTAATTTGAAACAACCAGTAGATCCAGAGTATATTGAAATTGCTGAAAGAGCTGTAAGAGAAAGGAAAGATATGACAGATCCAGAAAGAGTTGCAGGAGCTGGAAATACTGATGGTAGAGCTGTTTTGATGAAAATACAAAATGTGTTAACATTTGCAAAAGCAGGAAAAGGTCAAGGAAAATCAAATAGTTATGAAAGAGAAAGAGAATAAAATACTAAAAATATGGCAGAAAAACTGCCATATTTTTTACTCTTTTAGATTGCTTTCACGCACAATATAAATTGGTCTTTTTTTCACTTCTAAATAAGTTTTTGACAAATATTGTCCAATGATGCCAAGAGAGAATAATTGAATTCCACTTACCATAAAAATGATACAGACAAGTGAAGGCCAACCACTAGTTGGATCTCCAAGAACTAAAGTTTTGATAATAATAATCACAATAAAAATGAAAGAAACAAGGCAGAATAAAAGTCCAATGAGTGATGACAAAATAAGTGGTGTAGTAGAAAAAGCGGTAATGCCCTCTAAAGCGTATGAAACTAATTTCCAAAAAGACCATTTTGTTTCTCCTGCAACTCTTTGCACATTTTCGTATTCAATCCATTTTACTGGGAAACCAACAAAACTAAAAAGTCCTTTGGAATAACGATTGTATTCTTGAAGTGACAAAATGGCATTTACAACATTTCTTTTCATAAATACATAATCACGAGCTCCGTCAACCATTTCAATTTTGGACATTTTGTTGATAATTTTATAAAATATTCTAGCAAAAAAACTACGAATAACTGGTTCGCCTTTACGATTGCTTCTACGTGTTCCAACTGCATCGAAATTTTCTTCTGTTACAGCTTGGTACATTTCTTTTAAAAGATGAGGGGGATCCTGCAAATCAGCATCCATAAGTGTGACAAAATCACCAGTGGAATTTTCTAGTCCTGCTAAAATAGCGGCTTCTTTACCAAAATTTCTGGAAAAAGATAAATATTTAATACGATTATCTTTTTGTGCTAATTTTTTAATTTCATCAAGTGTGTTGTCACAAGAACCATCATTGATAAAAACAAATTCAAATTCTACATTTTCAAAAGTGGTTATATTTTTGATTAATTCATCATAAAATAATAGTAAAGTTTTTTCCTCATTGTAACAAGGTACAATAATTGAAATTTTGTTCATGAATTTTTCTCCTTATATTAGTAAATTTCTTATAAATTATACCATAAATGAAAAAAAATTACAATATATTGATTAAAATTTGAAAAAGAGGTTGAAATTATGATAAAAATGTAATATAATTGTAATGTAATTGTAACGAAAATGAAATGTTATGCGAATTTCAAGATAAATAGATAAGTTTTAGAAGGGAAGAATGTTGATGTTTGGACAAGATATTGGAATTGATTTAGGAACAGCGACTGTCATTGTGTATGTAAAAGGAAAAGGGATTGTTTTGCGCGAACCCTCTGTTGTTGCGGTTGATAATTTATCAGGTGAAGTGTTAGCTGTTGGTCATGAAGCAAGACGAATGCTTGGAAGAACACCCGGAAACATTATAGCCACAAGACCATTAAGAGATGGTGTAATTTCAAATTATACAAATACAGAAAAAATGCTAAAATACTTTATTAATAAAATAAGAGGTAGATTTATTTTTTCGCCAAGAATTATGATATGTATACCTTCGCAAGTAACGGAAGTAGAAAAAAAGGCAGTGATTGATGCAGCTTCTAATGCAGGTGCTAGACGTGTTTATTTGATTGAGGAGCCAATTGCAGCGGCTATTGGTGCTGGGCTAGATATTTCAAAACCTTCAGGTAATATGATTGTGGATATTGGTGGTGGAACGACTGATATTGCAGTGATTTCTTTAGGTGGAGCAGTAGTTAGCACTTCGATTAAAGTAGCAGGGGATAGATTTGATGAAGCAATTGTTCGCTACATTAAGAAAAAGCACAATGTGATGATTGGAGAGAGAACAGCTGAAGAATTAAAACTAAATATTGGTTGTGTGTATCCCAAATTTCAAGATATGGAAATGGACGTTCGTGGTAGAGATTTAATCACAGGACTTCCTAAAACAATTACAGTATATTCAAGTGAAATGTTAGAGGCATTAGAAGAGCCTTCTATGCTTATTGTGGATGCTGTTCATAATGTTTTGGAAAAAACACCACCAGAGCTTGCTTCAGATATTAGTGACAAAGGAATTTATATGACAGGTGGAGGTTGTCTAATTGACGGATTAGATAAATTAATTCAAGAAAAAACAGGAATTAATGTAATGATTGCAGAAGACTCTATTTCATGTGTTGCCATTGGAACTGGAAAAGCGTTAGATAATCTAGATAATTTGGATAGAAACAGAAGATAGTAGGAAAACAAAGGAGGAGTTTAAGAAAGTGAGAAAAATAGTAAGTTTTATAGTAATAATGCTGGTTTTGTTGTTTGGGCTAACAGGTTGTGGTAGTGAAAAAGTAGGAAATAACACAGCAAATGCAGTAAAAAATACAAGTAAAAGCAGTAACCAAACGAATACACAAAAAGGAGGAGAAAAAGTGAATATAGATTATAAAACAGCAGCTGAAAAGCAAATGGCTATGCCAAAAGCAGGAGATACCATTGCAATTTTTCATATAAAAAATTATGGTGATATAAAAGTAAAATTTTTTGAGGATGTCGCACCAAAAGCAGTTGAAAATTTTGTGACACATGCGAAAAATGGTTATTATAATGGAGTAATTTTTCACCGAGTGATTGATGAATTTATGATTCAAGGTGGAGATCCACAAGGAACTGGAACAGGTGGAGAAAGTATTTGGGGAAAAGATTTTGCAGAGGAATTGTCGGAAGAATTGGTGCCATATAGAGGTACTTTGTGTATGGCAAGTAGAGGATTACAAAATAGTCCAAGTTTGGGAAGCCAATTTTTCATTACACAGGCATATTATGATGAACAAACAGCAGGCTATATGAAAAGTTATAATTATCCAACAGAATTATTAGAGCAATATAAAAATTATGGTGGTTATTTGAGTTTGTATCAGCAATATACGATTTTTGGCCAAGTGTATGAAGGAATGGAAGTGGTTGACAAAATTGCGGCTGTGGAAACTAATAAGGAAGATGACAAACCATTAGAAGATGTTGTGATTGAAAATATTGAAGTAAGCGTTTTTGAATAGTAAGCAGAAAAAAGATAAGGGCTGTGGAAGAGTCGATAGAAAATAGACTTTTTACAGTTCTTATTTTGCATAAAAAGCGTAAAAAAGTAAATGCTAAAAATGGTTAAAATTTCCTACAAAATGAAAAAATCTATTGAAATTATTTTTTCTTAAAGGTATAATTTTAAAAGGAGACTTTCAGAAGGGGCTGATAAAAGTTGGAAGAAATATTAAACAAACTGATTGATGCTGATTTAGAATGCCAGAGGGCGTTGAACCAATTAAAACAAAAACAACAAAACATTGAATACTTCATAAATGACGAATTAGAAAAAAGAAAAGATGAAATTAAGGCAAAATATAAATTTAAGATTGACATGAGGAAACATGAGTATGATGTAAAGTTGGCAGAAAATTTACAGGAAATAGAACAACAAAAACAGAAACAAATGGAAAAAATGAAAGCCAATTATGAAACAGAACAACAAAATGTAATTGACAAAATTGTAAAATCAATTATGGAGGAAAAATAAATGTCAATTTCTTCGTTTATGTATCCTAACTTGATGGCAAAGCTACAAGGTATGTATGCCAAGAAAATCAAAAAAGCTGCTTTAGAAGAATTGATGAAACAAAATTCGATCAAGCAAGTTGTGGCTCTTTTGAAGTCTATGAATGAAGAATTTAAGGGGCTGGAGGACAATCCAAGAAGAATTAAAATTAAGATTTTTTTAGACCATATTTTTTTGATGGATGTTCAAAAAATTAGCCGTTTACTAAATAAAAATGATAAAAAAATATTGCACGAATTTTTATCTGTTTATGAAATTAAATGTATTAAAAGTGTGTTTCGTAGAGTGTTATCAGGCAATGTGAATGAGCAAACTAATGATATTACTAATTGGATAGATGCTATTTTTAAGAATTTGCGTGGTTTGGAAACAGTAAAAAATAAAAAAGATTTGATTGGTTTTATTAAAAGAACAAAATATCGTGCGTTTTTTGAAAAGCCATTTGAGCAAGATGAAGTTAGTAATGTTTTTGAAATTGAAAATGAGTTGGATAAATTTTATTTTGAACATATGATGAAGGTGGCTCAAAACTATAATGCAAGTTTAGAGGACATGATTGGTAAAAAAATAGATTTAAATAACATCATTTGGATTTATCGTGAGAAAAAGAATTATCATTTTGAAGAGGCGCGAGTACGAAAGACATTAATTCCGATTTCTTATCAACTAAAAAAGCAAGAATTAGATGCTTTAGTAGAAACAAATAATGAAAATGAAATGGTTGAAATTTTGAAAAAGACTTATTATGCAAAGAAGATTGATTTTAGTGAGTTAGAGAATTTGGAAGCGAAAGCTGACCAGTTTTTGTACAAACTTTATCAGAAATATTTTCGAGCTAGCATGTTTGATATTGGTGCTGTTTATGCTTATTTAAACATGATTGATTTGGAAAATAATGATATTATGAATGTGGTGGAAGGAATTCGCTATCATTTGGGAAAAGAGGAAATTCGTCAAAAATTAGTGTAAGCGACAAAAGAAGGAGATGATAGAAAAAATGGCAATCGAGAAAATGAAATTACTCAGTATAACTGGACCAGAAAAAGAACTCGATCGATTTATTGCAAGAAATTTATTAGATACGAATATACAAGTCGAAGATGCCAAAAAGATTTATAACAAAGCTTGGAAATTTGAATATTATGATTATGATTATACGATTAAGGATCACTTGAAAAAATGCAAAGAACTGATTGAAAATTTGAATATTTTGTATCGAGAAGAGTATAGCAACATGTTTATTGAAAAATCGGTTTCTCAAATTGGAGAAAAATTGGAACAAGTGCAAATTCGTTATGAGGAAATTAGGCAGGAAATAGAAAAGTGTCAAAAAGACAAAGAAACGAATTTTTTGAAATTACAATCCATTGAAAAGTTGAGTAATTTGAATGTTGAAATGGAGAAATTGTATCATTTAAAATATATCAAATTTCGATATCGGCAATATTGCCAATGAGGATTTGGAAGAAATTAGGCAAGAACTGGAAAATATGCAAGTGATTGTGTTTGAGATTGAAAAACAAGAAGATGTTACTTGGATTGTATATTTAACAACAGAAGAATTTGCGCAAAATGTAGATGTATTTTTTAATATGCAAAATTTTGAGCGTGTGTGGCTGGATGAAAATTTGTCTGGAAAGCCGAAGGAATATATGGAGCATTTATATAAAAGTATTAGCGATAAGAGTCATGAGATTTTGGAGTTGCAAAATGATATGGAAAATTTAAGTGAGAATGGCAGACATATTTTGCTCTCATGTTTTCGTCAACTTCAAACTTATCATAAAATCAATCAAATCAAAAAATACATTATGCATGATTCCAAAAATACGTTTTATTTGGTGGCTTGGGTGCCAGAAACAGAGTTAGAGGCAATTGTAAATAAGCTAGATATTTGCCCCAATATCGATTATAGAATGGAAGAAAAATTGTCAAGCAAAAGTCCAACCAAACTCAAAAATAATCGTTTGATTAGGCCATTTGAAATGATTGTCAAAATGTATGGTGTGCCCAATACCAATGAATTGGATCCAACTTGGTTTGTTGCCATGACTGCATTTTTGATGTTTGGCTTTATGTTTGGAGATGTAGGACATGGTCTTGTGTTTTTGATTTGTGGTTTTCTCTTGCGAAAAAAAAATCGAGATTTTGGGTCTATTTTGATAGTGCGGTGGACTAGCTTCTACAATTTTTGGCTTCTTATATGGCAGTGTTTTTGGAAAAGAAGATATCATTAAAGCAACGCTGATTAGCCCTATGAGCAACATCAATACCATGCTGATTTATGGAATTGTAGTTGGGTGTTTATTTATTTTGCTAGCCATGATTTTGAATATTGTCAATGGCATTAAAAACAAAGATTTTAAGCGTGTGTGGCTGGATAGTAATGGTGTGACAGGATTAGTGCTTTATGGTTTTAGCTTATTTTTGATTGCATGGTATTTTTGGAAGGGAAAAATGTTGATTTCGACAAGTGTGATTGTAACTGTTGTGTGTTTACTGTTAATTTTGATTTTATTTAATAATCAATTAACCAAAATAGTAACAAGAAAAAAGGAAAATACAAAAGTTCAAATGATTGAGAAAATTTTTGAACTTTTAGAAATGATTTTATCTTTTGCGAGCAATACGATTTCGTTTTTGAGACTAGCGGCGTTTGCAATTAATCATGTGCGGCTTATGTATGGCAATTTATTTGTTAGCAGACATGACAAGTGGTGCTGGAAATATTGTGATTGCGATTTTGGGAAATGTGATTGTGCTTGCTTTGGAAGGATTGATTGTTGGAATACAAATTTTAAGATTAGAGTATTATGAGCTATTTAGTCGATTTTATCATGGAGATGGCATAGAATATCAATCTATAAAAACACAGACAAATGAATAGGAGGAAAGAAAAATGTTGAAAAAAGTGATAAGTGTATTTGCAATTATTATGTTAGGAGTTGTTGTTTTGTGGGGAACAAAAATTTATGCAACGACAAGTGTTGATGCAAAAGAAGCCAGTGAGGAACAAGTAGCGCAAACGAGCAATGGGGTGCGGATTGATTGCGGCGGCGTTAGCTATTGGGCTTTCTGCTATTGGTTCAGGTATTGCTGTTGCAGTGGTGGCTTCTAGTGCAGTAGGAGCGATTAGTGAAAATCCGAGTTTGCTTGGAAAAACGGTAATTTTTGCTGGTTTGGCTGAAGGTATTGCTATTTATGGTTTGATTATAGCTATCATGATTTTGAGCAAGATATAAATCTAGAAATAAATGATATTTATTAATTTTGAAGTGGCATGTGGGGACCGTTCAGAAATTATCAAAATCTTTGATTTTGATATAATTTCTAGAATGGGGAGAACGGAAAAATTCATAAATATCATTTATAGAAAGAAAATAGAAAGGGCAAAAAATGAAAATGTATTGCATTAGTCATGACATGGAAACTGCGTTGGGCTTGCGATTAACTGGAATAGAAACAAAGGTGTTAGAAGAAAAAGTAGAGGTGGATTGCGAGATTAATAAAGTTCTAAAAGACGAGAAAATTGGAATTTTGATTGTGACAAAACCAATTTATGAAATGTCAAAATCGGTGTTAGAAAATATTCGTCAAAACAAAAAAATGCCACTTGTGGTGTGTTTGTAGAAGGGAAAAATATGGATATTGTAGAAAAAGAAAAAATTTTTGAGGACAGTCTTCAAAAGTTGCTTCAAAAGGAAATGTTAGAACTTGAGAAAAAGATTAATTTAGAAATTGAAAATCAAATCAAAGACGAATTAGAAGAATATCAAACCAAAGAGGAATTGGTTTATCATAAAAAAATGGAAAAATTGGACAAGGAATATCATAAGCAAATCAATCAATTGGAGATGGAAAGCAAAAAGGAAATTTTAGAGGAAAAGAAAAATATTCATAAAAATTTGAAGAAAGAAATCGAGAAAGTTTTGGTTGATTTTGTGCAAACTTCTGAATACGAAGCGTTTTTAATAGCAAGAATTGAGCAAGTGCTTTCTAAAATTCCAGATGCAAATGAAGCAGTTTTGGGGCTTACGAAACAAGATTATGAAAAATATCAGTATCAAATCCAAGCAAGATTTCATGTTCAGATGCAAGTGATTGAAAATCAATACATTGGTGGCTGTGTACTAGAAGACAAGCTGGCAGGTATGTATATTGATAATACGATACAAAATAGTATCAATGAGAGATTAGAAGAAACTTAAAAAGAGAGGTGAAAAAGGTTGCAAAAGAAAAAAATTGTGCAAGTTAATAATTCTGTCATTTTAGCAAAAGGAGATGGAGATTTTGCTATGCATGATGTGGTTCGTGTTGGAAATTTGAAATTACTTGGCGAAGTAATTAAAATTCAAAAAGAAATTGCAACTATTCAAGTTTATGAAAATACAACTGGGTTAAAAATTGGCGAAGAAGTACTTGGCGAAGATGCACCTCTTTCACTTGTTTTGGGACCTGGAATGATGGGTAATATTTTTGATGGAATTCAAAGACCTTTGCAGACTTTAAGGAAAGTTTCTGGCGATTTTATGGAAAGAGGAATTGAACAAATTGGGGTTGACCTTAGCAAAGTTTGGCATTTTGTGCCAAGTGTGCAAGTTGGAGACAAAGTGAGCCTCAATACAATTGTGGGCGAAGTGCAAGAAACACAAGTTATTACCAATAAGATTATGTGCAGTTTTGACATCGAAGGCGAAATTATTGAAATTAAACCAGAACGGAGATTATAAAGCTGAAGAAGTTGTAGCAAAAGCGCGAACATTAGATGGCGAAATTTTTGAGATTGCGATGATTCAAAAATGGCCAGTCAGAATAGGCAGACCATATCGCGAAAGATTACTTGCTAAAGAACTATTACTAACTGGGCAAAGAGTGATTGACACTTTTTTTCCGATTGCAAAAGGTGGAACAGCGATGCTTCCTGGGGGATTTGGAACAGGCAAAACAATGCTTCAACATCAGTTGGCAAAATGGGCGAACAGTGATATTATTGTCTATATTGGTTGTGGAGAAAGAGGAAATGAAATCACAGAAGTGTTGGAAGATTTTCCTAAAATCATGGATCCTAAAACAAAAAAATCGTTAATGGAAAGAACGGTTTTAATTGCCAACACTTCCAATATGCCAGTTGCGGCAAGAGAAGCGTCAATTTATACGGGAATTACGATTGCGGAATATTATCGAGATATGGGCTATCATGTTGCAATTATGGCAGATTCGACATCTAGGTGGGCAGAAGCGCTCCGCGAGATTTCGGGTCGATTAGAAGAAATGCCAGCAGAGGAAGGTTTTCCATCTTATTTGCCATCAAGGCTTTCGGAGTTTTATGGAAGAGCAGGCATTGTGAAAAGTTGGAATGGAAAGGTTGGTTCTGTGTCGATTATTGGTGCTGTTTCGCCACAAGGTTCTGACTTTTCAGAACCTGTTACGCAAAACACAAAGCGATTTGTGCATACCTTTTGGGCATTGTCAAGAAGTTTGGCGTATAGCAGACATTATCCAGCTGTTGACTGGAACATTAGTTACAGTGAATATGCCAGCGAATTGCAAAATTGGTATGAAGAAAATGTAGATATTGATTTTTTGGATTTGAGGCAAGAGATGCTGAAAATCTTAGAAGAAGAAAATAACTTGTTGGAAATTGCCAGAGTGATTGGGCAAGATGTTTTGTCAGATAGCAAAAAGTTAGTTTTGCAAATTTCCAAAAGTTTTCGAGTTGGCTTTTTGCAGCAAAGTGCGATGCATGAAATTGATACTTTCGTTCCCGTCAAAAAACAATATGAAATGTTAAAAACGATTTTAATGATTTATGAGCGAGCCTTGAAATTAATTGAGAAGGGAATTCCCATTTCGGAAATTATGAATACAGGAATTTTAGCAGAATATGAGAGGCTCAAGTTTCAAATTAAGAATGACGAGCTTGAAAAATTTGAAGATTATCATGTATCTGTTAAAAATCGTTTGAAAAAACTGGAGGAATCGTATAAACCACATATCTAGGAGGAAAAATGAAAATCAAGTATATTGGACTAGAGGCTATCAATCGGTCCATTAGTCTATATCAAAACACCAGAGGGGTGTTCCTTTGAGGAACAAGTGATTTTGACGTTAAAAAATGGCGAAAAAAGAATTGGAAATGTTATTCATTTGGCAGAAGATATTACGACCATTCAAGTATATGAAGGAACAAATGGAATTAATATTTCGGATGTGAAAACAGAATTTGTAGGAAAGCCCCTAAAATTGAAATTGGCACCAACGATGCTACGGAAGAGTTTTCAATGGTGTTGGGCAGGCGATTGATGGGCTAGAGGAAATTGAATATCGCGAAGAAAGAGACATTAATGCAAAACCAATCAATCCAGTTTCGCGAAGCTATCCTAGAAATTATATTGAAACTGGAATTTCCACGATTGATGGTTTGCTAACCTTAATTCGAGGACAGAAATTGCCAATTTTTTCGGGAAGTGGAATTAATCATAATGAATTAACAGAAAGAATTATTAGGCAAGCGAACATTCAAGACGAAGGGAATTTTGCCATTGTTTTTGGGCTGATGGGTGCCGAATATGAAACAGCACAATTTTTCCGCAAAAATTTTGAAGAAAATCATGTTCTATCAAAAGTTGTGATGTTTCAAAATTTGTCAAATGATTCTTCGATTGAGCGTTTGCTAACACCCAAAATTGCACTCACATGTGCTGAATATTTGGCATTTGATTTGGGAATGCAAGTGGTAGTGATTTTGACAGATATGACTTCGTATGCAGAATCACTTCGAGAAATTGCAACACTAAAAGAAGAAGTTCCAAGTCGAAAAGGCTATCCGGGATATTTGTATAGCGATTTTGCTTCTATTTATGAAAGGGCAGGAATGATAGAAGGCAAAAGTGGTTCTATCACGCAAATTCCGATTTTGACTATGCCAAATGACGATATTGCACATCCGATTCCAGATACAACAGGCTACATCACAGAAGGGCAAATTGTACTGAGCAGAGAGTTGTATCAAAGGGGGATTACGCCACCGATTAATATCTTGGATTCGCTTTCAAGATTAATGAAAGATGGCATTGGCAAAGGCTATACCAGAGAAAATCATGTCAAAATTGCGGACCAGATTTTTGCAGCTTATTCTAAAGTGCAGGAAGCAAGGGCACTTGCCAAAGTTTTGGGTGAGTCTGATTTGAGTGAAGAGGACAAAAAATATTTGGAATTTGGTTTGCAATTTGAAGAGAAATTTATTTGTCAAGGTTTGTATAACAGAAGAACTATGGACCAGACACTTGATTTGGCAGAAGATTTATTAAGAATTTTGCAATAGGAGGAAAAATGGATACTACCAAATTACCAACCAAAAATAATCTCATGAAAATCAAAACCACGATTAAACAATCGAAAGAAGGACAAATACTATTAGAACAAAAACGTATGATTTTAAATCGTGAATTAGAAAAATATAGGACAGAAGAGAAAATTTTGAAACAAAAAGGAGAAGGTTTATTGAGTG
>CAMSEX010000012.1 GCA_947057875.1 uncultured Clostridium sp. | reverse complement strand
ACTTGCCTTACTTCTTTATTTTCCTGCATTTCAATCACACCTGTATCAGGGTTTTCAATTTTCTTTACAATTTTAGGTTCCACAAATTTTCCATCATTTGCAACTGTAGATACCGCTGTTATAAGTTGCAATGGAGAAATCTCAAAACGTTGCCCAAATGAAGTCGTTGCAAGCTCCACTTTTCCTACATTTTGTAACTTATGAAAAACCGATTTATAAGTTCTTGCAATATCATTTCCAAGCGTATCAAACAAGCCAAATGCGTCATAATATTGATATAACGTTTTTGCACCAACTTTTTGCCCTAACTGCACAAAAGCAGGATTACAAGAATTGCAAAGTGCTTCTCTTAAAGTTTGAGCGCCATGTGGATCATCTCTCCAACACTCAATATTGTAATCTTCTACCTGAATTGAACCTGTGCACATAAAATCACATGCATGGTCTGTTTCAATTAAATCTTCCTCCAATGCAACTGCTGCTGTAATAATTTTAAATGTAGAACCTGGCTCATATAATTTTGAAACAGATTTATTCATCCATAATTTATAATACTCTGACGTTTTTTGTTCTGTTGTAAGGGTATTCCAAATTTCTGCTTGCCCTGTTGGCTCTATCTCATATGGCAAATTCAAATTGTAATCTGGATATGTCGCCATTGCCAAAATTTCCCCATTTTGTGGATTCATAATAATAACATTTCCACCACCAGTACAGGAATTTTGTTCAACTGCTTGTTTCAAATATTTCTCCGCAATCTGCTGAACTGTAAGGTCAATTGTCAAATAAATATTGCTTCCATTTTCCACTGGAACATATTGTTCTGTCTCATCTGAAATAGCATTTTTCTTAACATCCTGCATTGTCACAATTTTTCCAGCAGTGCCTGTCAAAACCTTATTCCAGCATTCTTCTAAACCTACAATTCCACTATTGCTATCTCCACAAATTCCAATCAAATTAGAAGCCACATTGTGATATGGATAATATCTTTTCGTATCTTCGTCAATATTAATCCCTGTCGTAATTTTATTTTCGCTCATCCATTTTTTAAGAGCATCAATTTTGGTTTTCTCCACTTTTTTTGCAATCACAGCAACAGAAGATTTTGTTGTAATCTTCTGTAAGATTTCGTTATAATCTAGTTCCAAAGTTTGCGCCAATCCCTGTGCTAAAACTTCATTTTCTACCACTTTTTTATTAGAATAACAAACCTTTCCAGGATTTAGCGAAACTGTATCTACTGGGACACTCTTTGCCAAAACATTTCCACTCACATCATAAATAATCCCTCTCCTTGGACTAATAATTTGATTTTTCATTTGCTGATTATACGCCTGTTCACTATATTCTTTGCCATGCACAAAGGTTAATTTTCCTAAATTAAATGTGATAATACAAAAACAAATCGTTGCCACAAATGCTGTCAAAAATAATTTTCCTGAAACAATTTTTTTATCTTTGCTTTTTTTAACCTTTTTCTTACTTATTACTTTTTTTATCTTAACCACCACCAATTTTTACTTATGTATCAAAAAAATAGGTTGCCTCCAAATCCGCTTCATGCATTAAAAGCGCTAGCGGAAATTTTTTGAAAGCTTGTCCTAATGTATTGTAAACTTCTTTTGGCTCTGTAAAACCCATATGCCAACGAATGCAATATTTTTCCTCAACTGTTAGTTTGATATATTCTGTAATCATCATCACACTTTTTTCTCCATGCCCATATGGAATTGTGTCTTCAATCGTGTAATATGGCACCTTTTCCCATTCGCCAAATGCATTTTTTGCATTTCTGTAATCTACTTTATAAAAATTTACTTTGCAAATATCATGCAAAAGTGCAATCAAAATCAAACTTTCTTCTGAAACTTCAATTGGCACAACACAATTTTTTACTTTATCAATTAAAATTTCATACACTTTCATACTATGTTCTAAAAGTCCACCTTCATGTGAACCATGAAATCTTGTACTTGCTGGAGCTTTGAAAAAGTCACTTTTTTCTATAAATTCAATCAATTTATCCATTCCATCTCGTTGAATACTTTTCAATAACCCTAAAAATTCCTCTCTCATTTATTCCTCCTTTTGTTTAAATTAAATTTTATCATATTAATTTATTTTGGGCAATAGAATTTAAGATTTTTATAAAAAATAGAGCTATTTTCAAACAATAGCTCTATTTTTTTTGTTTTTCAATCAAATTTGCAAATTTAATTCAAACCTCTCAATAAATCCAATCCACTTACCTTGGTTATTTCTAACACCTTGCATATAAACTCTTTGATTTTTAGAATTCACAAATACAAATATCTCTTTTCCATTATATTTAATTTGCTCATAATATTTCTTTATTTTTTCTATGGATTTTTCATTATGGCAATCAAATATGCTTTTTCCCATTAAATCTCTACCTTTTTTCTTATGATGCTCTTGTGCATTTTTATTCATAAATCTAATGATATACTCATTATCTACAAAAACAATCGGGTATGGATAACTGTCTAAAATCCCTTTTAACATTTCTAAACTTTCCATTTTTCCTACTTTTTCAATTCCTCCAAAAACAATTTATTTAACAATTGTGGATTTGCTTTTCCTTTTGTTTCCTTCATAGCTTGCCCTACTAAAAATCCTAAAGCTCTATCTTTTCCTGCTTTAAAATCTGCAATTGACTGCGGATTTGCTGACAAAATTTTGCCAACAACTTCCTTCATTGCTCCTTCATCTGAAATTTGAATCCAGCCATTCTTCTCAATAATTTCACTTGGCTTAGAATTTGGATTGACAAACAATTCTTCCAAAACCTTTTTGGCAATGCTTGAACTAATGGTACCTTTGTCAATTAATTCTACTAATTCTCCCAATTTTTTTCCTGTAAATGGAATATTTTCTGGCTCTTCTTCTCGTTCATTCAAAATTCTCGCGATTTCAGACATCATCAAATTACTTGCCGTTTTTGGATTGTTACAAACTTCAATTGCCTCTTCAAACATATCAGAATAATATTTTGAACTCGTCACAAAATTCGCTGCTTTTGGAATTAATTGATATTCCTCCAAATATCTTTTCTTGCGCGTTTCTGGTAATTCTGGCAAAGCATTTTTAATATTTTCAATATATTCGTCAGACAATTTAATTGCCACCAAGTCTGGATCTGGAAAATAGCGATAATCTTCTGCGTCTTCTTTATCTCTCATGGAGAACGTTCTGCCTGAAATATCATCCCAACGAAGAGTTGCCTGTTCTACAACTCCTCCATTTTCAAGCACCTCAATTTGGCGATTTGCTTCATACTCAATCTCACGAATAATGCTTCTAAAAGAATTCATGTTTTTACATTCTGTTCTTGTTCCAAATTCTTTTGAACCTTTTTTACGAACAGAAACATTCACATCTGCACGAAGAGAACCTTCTTGCATTTTACAATCTGAAATTCCAATATATTCAAAAATAGATTTCAATTTTCGTAGATAAGCTTCTGCCTCCTGTGGACTACGCAAATCTGGCTCAGAAACACATTCAATTAGCGGAACACCAGCTCGATTCAAATCCACAAAAGTACCTCTTCCATAATCATCGTGGTTTAACTTTCCAGCATCTTCCTCTATGTGAATACGCAATAAACGTATCTTTTTTTCGCCTTCTTCAGTTTCAATCGTTACATTCCCATTTTGACATAATGGCATATCATATTGAGAAATTTGGTAGGCTTTTGGTAAATCTGGATAAAAATAATTTTTTCGATCATTTTTACTATTTTGAGAAATCGTACAATTGGTAGCAAGTCCAGCTTTAACGGCATATTCAACCACTTTTTCATTTAAAACAGGTAGTGTTCCTGGCATTGCCATGCAAATTGGACAGCAATGTGTATTGGGCTCGCCTCCAAATTCATTTTGGCAACTACAAAATATTTTTGTTTTGGTCGAAAGCTCACAATGCACTTCCAAACCAATTACCATTTCATAATCTTCTTTTGACATATTTGTTCTCCTTTCCTTTTACCCTTTAAATGTTGGCTGATTTTTCTCTCTAAAATTTGTATTCTGCTCATACGTATAAGCTGCACGAAAAATCGTTTCTTCTGCAAATGGTTTTGCAATTAATTGAAATCCAATTGGCAAGCCTTTAGAATCTACCCCACATGGTATACTCATGCCTGGTAAACCACCAATATTAACTGGAACTGTACAAATATCTGCCATATACATTTCTAATGGACTTGCTGTTTTTTCTCCTATTTTAAATGCGGTTGTTGGCGAAACTGGAGTTAGCAATAAATCATATTTCTCAAATAACTCGCCATATGCCTTTTTGATTAAAGTTCGTACTTTTTGCGCTTTTTTGTAATAGGCATCATAATAACCAGAACTTAGCACATAGGTTCCTAAAATAATTCTTCTTTTCACTTCTGCACCAAAGCCTTCACTTCTTGAATTTTTATAAATATCTTTCAAATTGCTAAATTTCTCACTTCTATATCCATAACGAATTCCGTCAAACCTTCCCAAATTAGAACTTGCCTCTGCACATGCTATCATATAATAGGCAGCAGACGCATATTTTCCAACATCTAATGAACACTCTTCCACTGTTGCACCAAGCTCTTGGTATTTCTTTATCACTTGAAACATTTCTTCTTTGACTTCTGTGCTTGTCCCTTCTCCTAAATATTCTCTTGGAACCCCTATTTTCATACCTTTTACATCATTTACAAGACTACCTGTATAATCTTTCTTTGGCATATCACTTGATGTTGTATCTTTTTCATCATGCCCAGCAATCAAATTTAATAAATTAGCACTATCTGTAACATCTTTTGTAATTGGACCAATCTGGTCAAGTGATGACGCATATGCAATTAAACCAAATCTTGAAACCAATCCATACGTTGGTTTTAAACCAACCACACCACATAAACCTGCTGGCTGACGAATGGAACCTCCTGTATCGCTTCCCAATGTCCAAGGTACCATATTTGCACTTACTGCTGCTGCACTTCCTCCAGATGAACCTCCTGGCACTCTTGATAAATCCCAAGGATTATGTGTTTCAAAAAAATATGATGTCTCTGTTGAACTTCCCATTGCAAACTCATCCATATTTAATTTTCCCAAATAAATCATATTTTCTTGGTTCAATTTTTCAATGACTGTTGCATCATATGGCGCTACAAAATTTTCTAACATTTTTGAACCACAAGTTGTTTTTATACTAGTAATGCACATATTATCTTTTATAGCAATTGGAATTCCTGCAAATTTTCCTAATTTTTCTCCTGCTTTTCTTTTTGCATCAATTTCTTTCGCCTGCTCCATCGCTTGTTCTTCCAATGTTGTGATATAGGCTTTAACAACGCCATCTTTTTCTTTAATACGTTCAAAGTAACTCTTCACAATTTCCTCAGATGTTATTTCATTTTTTTCTAATTTGTCCACTAATTCATGAACTGTTAATTCATAAAGCTCCATTTTTAAGCATTCCTCCTTTAATTAATCACTTTTGGAATTTCAAACATTCCTTCCTCTTGTGTTGGTGCATTTTGTAACAAAATATCTCGATTTTCAAATGTTATTATTTCATCTTTTCTAAATACATTTTTTTGCTCTACTGCGCCAATAGTCTCATCTGTATCCGATGTATCTAACTGATTAATCATTTCTGCATAACTTAAAATTTCCTGCATATCTTGCGTATATTGGTCGATTTCGGCATCTGTTAAATGAAGCATTGCTAGTTTTGCAATATGAACAATCTCTTCTCTAGAAATATCAGCCATTTTGTTCCCTCCTTAAATTTTCTCTTATTTTTGCATTATATAACGAATTCCAAAAAATTACAATAAAAAATTTAAGATAAAATTAGATTTTACAAAAATAGCATTATTATTTGATACCTCAATAAACTATCTGTTAGGTTTAACAAATAAAATAAAACCATATTTTAGAATCCAAAAACAAAAACTATAAAAACTATAACGTTTTCTACAAATCTCAAAAAAGCGAGCGAAATTTTAGCAAAACCTAAAATTTCTCACGCTTTTTGTTTTTATAACTTTTATTTTTATTAATTTACAAAATCTTCACAATTTTATCATATAATGTACACTTTTTTATGTCAATTTTTAATCATTAATGATAATAAAAAATCATAGCCAATAAACTGATAATTGCGACCATAAAGGCAATGGCTCCAATAAAAAAATTAACTTTTTTTTCATTTTCAAATTTTATTAGACACTTTTGATATAAAATAACTCCTATAAAACCACCTAAAACATTTAGGATAATATCGTCTATGTCTCCAACGCCCTTTTTAAATGTATATTGCACAATTTCCACTGCCAAACTTGTTAAAAACACTATAAAAGTTGCTTTTTTTCCGCTTTTCTCTCGCATCAAAGTCATGCCATAAATTCCCAGCGGCACAAACAAGAGAATATTCCCAAACAAATTGCTAAAAACAAAAATATGAAAAATATTTCTTGACAAGAAACTACTAATCGTGCGAAACGGAATCAGATTTACATTTCTTGTCGAGTGAGATGCTCGAAACAATATCGCAAGTGACATAATGACATAAAAAGCAAAAATACTATAAAATAAAATTTTATGCAATTTGTGGCGATTTTTATTCATCCTTCACTCCCCTTATGATTTCATTACTTCTTTGCAGTCGTGGCACAAGGTTGGATAATTGCTATCTTCTCCAACAGTTGTAGAATATTGCCAACAGCGTTCACATTTTTCGCCATCTGCTTTTTTCACTTCCACACCAATACCAACTTCTTCATCTTGATTTCTTCTATTTTCGCTGATTTCCAAACCAGACACTAGACAAATCTCTTTCAATATTTCCAAATTATTTTTAATAAAATCATGTTCCTCTGCTTCTGCATATAAAATCACTTTTGCTTCTAAAGATAAGCCAATTTTCTTCTCAGCTCTTGCTATTTCTAACTTTTTAGCAACTGCTTCTTTTACTTTGATTAAACGTTCCCATTTTAATTCCAATGTTTGATTTTCAAATTTTGCATTTATTTTTGGATAATAATCCAGCATTACACTTTCTCGATTTTCGCCTTTTCTATGTGGCATATGTTGCCAAATTTCTTCTGCTGTAAAACAAGTCATTGGCGCTAAAATACGAACCAAACCAGATAGAATTTCATACATTGCTGTTTGCGCTGCTCTTCTTTCCACACAATCTGCACGATATGTGTATAACCTATTTTTAATAATATCCAAATAGAAAGAACTCATATCCACTACACAAAATTGATTTAAAGCACGATACGCAATATGAAAATCATATGTGTCATAAGCTTTGGTGCAATCTTTAATCAAACGATTTAATTTGGTTAGTGCCCATTTATCAATCTCTAACAAATCTTCATATGGTACTGGATTGTTGACATCAAAGTCAGAAATATTTCCTAAAATATATCTAGCTGTATTTCTAATTTTACGATAAACTTCTGTCACTTGTTTGATAATATCATTTGAGCCGCTAATATCAGATTTATAATCCGATGCTAGAACCCAAAGTCTTAAAACATCAGCACCTGACTGACTAATCACATCTTTTGGCTCAATTCCATTTCCCAAAGATTTCGACATTTTTCTACCTTTTTCGTCAACAGTATAACCATGTGTCAAAACTTCTTTGTATGGCGCTTTTCCTTTTGTGGCAATCGAAGTCAAAAGCGAAGACTGGAACCAACCACGATATTGGTCACTTCCTTCTAAATACAAATTTGCCTCTGGAAGTCCGCGTGCTGCCAAAACAGACTCATGTGTGGAACCAGAATCAAACCACACATCCATGATATCTGTTTCTTTCACAAATTCCGTACAACCACATTCACATTTGGCATTTTCTGGCATCAATTCTTTTACATCCATGTCAAACCAAGCATTAGAACCTTTTTCAGCAAATATTTTTTGTACTTTCTCTAATGAATCAGGTGTTACATACTCTTTTTCGCAAGATTTACAATAAAATACTGGAATTGGAACACCCCATGTACGTTGGCGCGAAATGCACCAATCGTTTCTTTCTTCTACCATTTTTGTAATTCTTTCTTCGCCCCAAGCAGGATACCATTTTACATTTTTGATTGCTTCTAATGTTTCTTTGCGAAAACCATCCACAGAAGCAAACCATTGCTTGGTCGCTCTAAAAATTACTGGTTTTTTACATCTCCAACAATGTGGATAAGAGTGGTTTACTTTTTGGCTTGCTAGCAATAAGCCATTTTCTTCCAACCAATTGATAATCGTTTTATCTGATTTGGCATAAAACTGCCCAGCAAATGGCCCTGCTTCTTTTGTTTGATGACCTTTTTCATCTACACAAACCACAATTTCCAATTTATTTTTTAAACCACATAAATAATCTTCTTTACCATAGCCCGGAGCCGTATGAACCGCACCTGTACCAGTTTCTAGCTCAACTAAAATCGTATCATCTGAACCTAAAACAACTCTAGAATCTCTGTCAAAAAATGGATGTTTACAAATCACGCCTTCTAATTCTTTACCTTCCAATTCTTGAACCGTTTTATAACTTTCAATACCAGCGATTGTCATAACTTTTTCGACTAATTCACTTGCTATAATTACCTTTTCTTTTCCAATATCAACAATGCTATATTTAAAATCTGCACCTATTGTAATTCCCATATTTCCTGGAAGTGTCCAAGGAGTTGTTGTCCAAATAACAATAAATGTATCTTTTTCATCAAATTTTCCTTTCGCATCTTTGACTGGAAATTTCACATAAGCTGTCATAGAATCGACATCTTTATATTCAATTTCTGCTTCAGCTAACGCGGTTTCACAATCGGTACACCAATACACTGGTTTTAGTCCTTTATAAATGTAGCCTTTTTTGAACATGTCGCCAAAAACACTAATTTGTTTGGCTTCCATTTGTGGCTGATAAGTGATGTATGGATTTTTCCAATCCCCTAAAACGCCAAGTCTCTTGAAACCTTCGATTTGCTTATCTTTATATTCCATTGTAAATTGCTTGCAAGTATCTCGAAACTGCGAAACTGGAATTTCATCTCGATTTAGTCCTAATTTTTCAATTGCCTTTTTTTCAGTTGGCATACCATGTGTGTCAAAACCTGGAATATATGGCGTATCAAAGCCTTGCAAATTTTTATAACGAACAATAGTATCTTTCAAAATTTTATTCAACGCATGACCAAGATGAATTTCGCCATTGGCATAAGGAGGCCCATCATGTAATATAAATGGTGTTTTTCCTTTATTTTTTTCTAACATTTTCTCATACAAATCGTTTTCAAACACTTTTTCCGCAATTTTAGGTTCATTCTCTGGCAAATTTCCTCTCATTGGAAAATCTGTTTTTGGCAAATTTAGTGTTTTCCCATAATCTACTTTTTCATCATCACTCATCTATATTTCCTCCTAATCTTTTTTGATATATATATTATCATAATTTCGCGTTTTCGTCAACCACAAAAGTAGGAGAATTTTTTCAAAAAAATTTATACTTTTTTTGAAAAAGGCTTGCATTTTATGAATATTCGTGTTAAAATAAGAAAAGTAAATTTATAATGTCAAATTATGGGAGGTGCAAAAATGCCAAATATTAAATCTGCTATTAAAAGAACTAGAGTAATCGAGACAAAAACACGTAGAAATAAAATGATAAAATCAGCCACTCGAACAGCCATTAGAAATTTTTCAGAAGTTGTTGAAGCTGGAGATAAATCAAAAGCAGAAGAAACATTTAAATTAGCTGTTAAAAAAATTGACCAAGCTTGTTCAAAAGGTGTCATCAAAAAAAATACAGCATCTAGAAAAAAATCTGCTTTGGCAAAAAAATTAAATACCGTAAAATAATCGCCTGTTCAAGACGATTATTTTTTTCCAATTATTTCATTTGCAATTTGCCTTCTAAAATGTTACGATTAATTTAACATGTTTAGAAATTAAAAAATTACTTTTAGGAGGTTTTCTATGCAACATTTTATTGAGCAATATAAATCTTATTTTGAACCCAAATCCATTCACTTAATTAAACAATGCTTTATCATCTCTATCATTACTTGTTTAATTGGCATTCTTCTGCTTTCCTTTTACAACACCTATTACATATCAATTCATCTTTATCGAGCTAGTATTATTATTTACCGAACTGGACTTATGATTGGCTTATTTCCTGTTGCTTTTGCGTTAGTAATTGGAAAATGGAAAAAAGAAAATAGTTAAAACTATAAAAAGCGTGAGGCATTTCTCACGCTTTTGCTTTTATTCCATTTCTGTAAAATATTCATTGATACGAATCATCAGTTCTGATTTGGCATCTTCCAAAGAAAAACCTTCTAACTGTGCACCAGCAAGCGTAATATGACCGCCGCCACCCAATTTTTCCAAGATAATTTGCACATTAATATCACCAATCGAACGTCCGCTAATAAACACTTTTTCGCCAATTTTGCCTAGCACAAAAGACGCTGTAATATCACTAATTGTCAGCAATTCGTCTGCTGCCTTCGCACAAATCAAATTGGCATTTTCATCTTCTACATTATCGTAAACCGCAATTGCAATAGTATCATTTATGATTTCCACACTTTTTACAATTTCTGCGATTACATTGTAACTTTCCAAATCTGCTTGAAACCACTTTTTAACACGAATGATATCGACCCCAAATTTTCTAAGATACGCCGCTGCTTCAAAAGTTCTCACACCAGTTTTAAACGTAAAATCTTTGGTATCTACCATAATTCCGCCATACAAGCTTTCTGCTTCAAGCAATGTTAATTTTACATCATCTGCTGCATATTGGATTATTTCTGTCACAAGCTCTGCTGCTGAAGATGCATACACTTCGTGGAATGAAACAAGCGCATCTGTAATTGCTTCTGGTGCTTTCCTATGATGGTCAATCACAATTCGTCTTTCGATTTTTTGCAACAACTCTGGAAATTCTACATAATTTTCTTTATGTGTATCCACAACAATCAGCAAAGTGTTGGGCTGTATCATTTCCTCTGCTTCTTCCTCTGAAATAATGACCCCTTCGTAATCTGGGTTTTCACTAAAACTATTCAAAAATTTCCCTAACGATTTCCCTTTTGGTTCTGATACAATATAGGCCTCTTTTTCCAAAGTTTTAGCTAATCTATACATACCAAGTCCAGAGCCAATGGCATCAATGTCAATATGATTGTGTCCCATAATAAACACATTGTCTGACTCTTTTATCAAATTAGCAATAGAACCTGCTACTGTTCTTGCTTTGACCTTCGTTCTTTTTTCGACTTCTATGGTATTTCCGCCATAGAATTTATACTTTCCATCTTTACGAATAACCGCTTGGTCTCCACCACGACCTAGCACTATATCCATCGCTGCTAGCGCTGATTTATATTTTTCAAAATTACTATTTCCCTCATTTGAAATAGCAATACTCAAAGTCACTTTGATATCCGAATTTTCATTCATACTTTTGACTTTATCTAGTACACTGACTTTTTCTTTTTCAATGCCAACTAAATATTGTTGTTCAAAAATATATAAAAATCGGTCTCTTTCTGTTTTAACAATCAGTCCACCAGTTTCCCTTGCCCAATCCATAATCATTCGCTCAACACTCGTAACCAGTTCTGCTCTTTCTTCTGGCATCGCACGTTGCATAACTTCTTCGTAATTATCAATCATCGCAATTCCAATGCACAATTTTGAACTATTATATAGGTCAAACAAATCATTATATTTGGTATCATCAATAAAATACATGGTCAGCTGATATTCACGTTGCTTTCTTTTATCTTTTTTCTTGCTTTTGGAAACACCGCAATAAATCTTGTAGAACTTGTCCTCAATGTTAAACTGTTTGGTCAAATAATTATTTCTGTCAAATTCTTGACCTGTTTGTTCATATTCTTTTTCAATATTTAATTTAATTTCCTTCAAAATAGGATTAAGCGAAGTTGCAACATCCACATCTTTAAAAATATGAATAAAACTTTTACTTTTCCAAATAATGTTTCCATCTGTCTCAATCAGCAATAATGGAATTGGCGAATTAATCAAATTATTGCGATTGGCAACATTCATATCAGTTGTGACCTCTTGAATATGATTGACAATTTCCAATTTTCTTTTGTCATTTGACCATATCGCATACCCCAGTAAAAGAGCACATAAAATAATCGAAGGCACAATAAACCTTTTATCATACATACAAATTAAAATGCAAAGCAATATAATGACAAGTAAATAAACATTAAACTTTAAATTTATTTTATCCAAAATTTCTTGACTTTTTTTGGGCATAAAATCTCCTTTTAAAATAATATAACTAATAAATTATACCATATCTTGCCTAATTTGTCAAATTCGGATTAAAATAAAATTCACACAATTTTCACAATTCTGTCATCCTGAAAACATAATTATGTGTCTATTTTTGTAAATGTTTGACATATTCTTCTAAACACATATCCAATTCATTCATTTTGATTGCATGTTCTTTTCCCACATAGCGCCAATGCCAAGGCTCGTAATCTACTTTTGTAATCGTTTCCTTTTCTTTGGCATAACGTAGCACAAATCCATAACTTTCTGCATTTTCTTTTAACCATTTAAAACCTGCCGTTTCATCAAAATCATAGTCCACATAATTAAAATCAACAGCTAATCCTAAATTGTGCTCACTAGTCCCCGGTTTATTAATTGTTTGAAGCACCAATTTTTCTGCCTCTTCGCGCGTTTTTCCTTGTCCCATGTATTCCTTAACTCTTCGCTCAAACACGTTCTCCTGCTTATCTACACTTCGATACGCTGACTGCACCCAAACATTGGTAATTCCATCTTTTTTCATTTGGTTCATCATTTGTTTTAACTCGTCAATCGCTCTGCTATCAAATTTCCTAATTTTATCAATACTTGCCAATTCTGGATTAAAATCCTCTGGTAAAGTATGCTCATGATTTACTAAAATTAGGCGCCAATCAGTAATCTTGTTTGGCTCTTTTTCCTCTGTCACTACTGAATTTTCCGTAGGAATTTCATTTTCATGATTTTCTGATAATTCCTCATTTTCCGGCGTAAAATACTCTTGTCTTTTGGTCTTGATTTTCCCCATGACAAGTAGCAAAATCACAATGAAAATAACCACCAGCAACAATCTTAATTTTTTAATTCTTCTTTTCCTACGTTTTTTACTTTTCATATTTTACTTCCTAATTTATTTTTGTATCTTTTTTTCTAATTAACACAAATGGCGTTTGTTGCCTACCTTGCCCTGTTGGATTGTCTTTTATGAGTGCCTTTAGCTCATCTTCTGATAAACAAATATCCTCTGATTTTCCTAAAATTTTTTGCCCAAAATCATTTGAATCAACAATCATGCAACTGATTCCTAATTTTTCTTTGATTTCGTTGCAAACTGCTTCTGGATTTTCTGGAATTTCAATTCCAATATCGCGATATTCGTCCCAAGCGCCATCATAAAATCCATCTAAACCAGCCACTTCTTGTCCAACTATTTTATAAAACACACCTTTGATGCCAAATAATTTTGTAACTCCACTAAAAACACTTGCCACCAACACTCTGCATAAGCCTACTTTATTTATCGCATATTGCATATTAATTGCCATACCAACTCCGTAACCACCACGATTTTTCTGACAAGCAAACTGAGACAAAAACTTCGCCCAAAAACCAATTTTTAAATCTTCTCTTCGCACCACACGATTTTGACACAAAGCAATTATTTTCTCACTACTTGCTATTATATCATCTTTTTCATAAATTGGATATACATATTTTTGAAAAAGTTTCAAATAATTTTCGCCTTGTTTGACAAACTCTGTTTTGATTGCATGTCTTAAATAAATTTGATTTCCTAATTGAATTTCTACTTTTTTTCCTTCATTTGCCACAAATTTCATACAAACCTCCTACTATTTTTCTAAATAGTAGCATACCATTGTATCAAACTTGTTTTCAGTTTGTATCCAAACTGTATCTATTCTGCCTTCTCTACAATTTCATACTGTGAATTACTTCTCACAGGACAAATCATCAACCTGCACTGCTCTTCTGTTTCAACTAGCACAACTTCTAGTTGTGCCTTTTCTGATTTTAGTCTATTATTTTCTAATTTCCAATCATCAATAATATATAAATCCAGATACTTGACAAAATTTTTCTTCATTTCCTGCGTATCTTCTAACAGACTATCTTTTGGAAAAATGATAGACAAAATTTTTCCTGTTTTATTTTCTGCCTCAACTTCTATTTCACTATTCTTAAAATAGTAATGTTTGATTTTATAATCATCTCCTTCATTTGTATAGATTTTTTCTGAAACATAACATTCCTCTTCGCCAAGTGTTAGATTTTTCAATACATTCCCTTTTTCTAACTTGTCCATTTCATTTTTCAATTCTGCAAAAGTAGCCTCATCTCTTATTTTTGTCGTAGAAATAATCTCACTAGGAGCAACACTTATATTATTTCCATTTGCATAATAAACACCATTTTCCTTTTTGTGGATTACCAAATTTCGATAAAATCCCTCTATATCATGAATTGCCCTTACTAAATAAATTTTTTCAGCCTGTACATCAATTTTACTTTTTGGTTTTGCAATAGCACAAATTTGCTTTTCAATTCTAAAATCCTCCAGCCAAAATAACAAGTTTGGTACAAAAAAAGAAACCAAAATCATCACAAAAACAATCAAAATAATTCCTCTATTTTTCACTTTGTCATCTCCAATTCAAAAAATATTTTTGTCCCCACGTTTTCTTCACTTACAATTCTTATTTGCGAATGATGAAATTCCAAAATTTTTTTACACAACGAAAGCCCTATTCCAGTACCACCATTTTGTCTGCTACGTGATTTATCCACCATATAAAAATCTTCTGTCACACGTGCCAAATGCGCTTTCGGAATTCCTCTTCCTGCATCTATTACAGAAATTCTGTATCGTCGATTTTCCAAACATTCACCCAAAATCACAATTTTCTTATCTTTTGGCTCTGCTTTTTTCGCATTTTGCACTAAATTTCGTATCACAACTTCTAGCAAACTTTCATCTATTTTTACTTTTGCTTCTTGCAAATTTAATTCTAATTCAATCTCTTCCAATTCCATTTTTCTTACAACTTTTTGCACAAATTCTTTGATTAGAACAGGCACAAATTCAATTCTATCCTCTGTCAGCTCCATTAGTGCCAACAATTTATAGGATAAATCTTCTAGCCTTTTTGCCTCTGAATAAATATAATGCAAAGCTGTTGCTGTCACTTTTTCATCACATTTTTTGAGTCTTAGCAAATCTGAATAACCAATAATGGCTGTCATTGGTGTTTTAATTTCATGTGAAAAACCTGTAATAAAATCATCTTTTGCCTGAATTGACTGCTTTAGAGTATTAATTTTATATTCAATTTCACCTGCCATTTTATTAAAACTTTCTGCTAATTCTCCAATTTCATCATTTGTTTTCACAGGAACCCTTTCGTCAAATTTTCCAGATGAAATTTTTTTGCTAATTTTGTTCAATGTTTCAATTGGTCTTGTTAAAAATCTCGCAAACAGTGAAATAAAAACCGACGCAACTACCAAAATAACAAGATTTATATACAACATTTCTTTTAGCTGTCTTTCTCTGATTTGATAAATAAAATCTATATCATAAAAATGAATCATATAAATTTCCTTATTGTTAATCGACCAATGTGAAAAAAATAACATATAATGCTTGTCTCCTATTTTTCTGATGCTATAATTATCGATTTCTTGATAAAAAAAATCGTCAATTACTACTTTTTCTATTTCATCAAAATTGCCAAATATCATTTCTTTGTTTTGCGTAAAAACCGCCACATTCCCTGCATCATTTTCCATATAAGAATACAGTGATTGAATGGATTGCACGATTTCTTCGTTAGTCACTTCTTCTCCTAATTGAATATTGTTAATCATATTACTTTCCAACGAATAGCGCTCCAAACGATGCTGATTTGTGTTTTGCAGATCGGAAGAGCGTCGTGTAGGGAAAGAGTGTAGGTTATAGTGT
>CAMSEX010000011.1 GCA_947057875.1 uncultured Clostridium sp. | reverse complement strand
GATGACGAGAGGTGACTGGAGTTCAGACGTGTGCTCTTCCGATCTATCCGAATTCGTCAAAAAAGTTTTGTTTTCTAGTTCTGAAATTTCATCAGCCAAAAATGTGTCCGAACTCAATCCCAATTCAATAGCAGGAATTTTGTCATATTTTTCTTTAAAAATGCGTTTCAAAGAAGATGTACAATTTCCATAAAAACTCTTATGTGGCGTAAAGCAATGCGCTGGCACTAAAATTCCATGATACTTTTCCACAATATCCACTAACTCATAGGCTGACAAATTGGCTCTTTGCGAACTAAGCGTGATATTTTTAATATGAGTTGACATTTCTTTTGAAAAAGCTTTGATGTCATCCAAGGTTGGAAAATAACATAAATTATGCGCACTTCCTGTCCCATCTACATCATTTACCTCTGAAGTTTCAATCTCGCTCCCCAAAATAATGCAAACTTTATCACGATACAAGATACCCCCCCCGGGTATTTGAGTAGCTTCTCCTGTTCCGCAAAAAATCTTCTATATCTTCAATTACATAAGGAGAGGCACAATCAATAATGCCTACCATTTGAATGCCTTTTCGGTCCACACATTCTTTCGCAATATTGGCAAAATTTAAACTTCTTGCGCCAGTTATTTTGATTGGCTTGCCTTTTTCACTTCTGCCAATATGTACATGCAAATCAGCAAATATTTCAACCATATTTCTCTCCTTTTTCTACTCCAACTTATCTGCAACCACACTATGGTCTCCATCATCACTATCATCTTTTGTTAAAATAATTCCTGTTGCAATTGGTCTTGTTTTATGAGCACCTGTACTATCAATTGGGTCATTCACAATCGTATTATTGACCACCAAAACGCTCGATGTTCCCCCATCTAAATTAGCAGCATTATAGGCGCCATATCTTAGTAAAACCTTGATTAAATCATCCATGTCAGCACCAACTTTTGTTGCTTTTCTACCATCTACGACTAAAAATAATACTATTCCGTCAGTTCTTTGTGCAATGGCTGTTCTTGGGGCTTCTCCCCAACCACCATTTCCAACAACAGAAGATTTTTTACCATTCACAATCAAAAATGGTCCAAATGTTACGGCATCTCGAATATCTTTTGCTTGTGCTTCTTTTTTCGTTACTTTAGAGGATAAAATCAATTTATTGGCTCTTGTAAAACCAATGATACCACCTGCTCCATCGTATTTTGCTTGTGACGCATATTCCCAATTGCAAACCGTAACACCTAATGGAGAACCACCTGTGCTGCTAAAATTCGGATCATCAAAACCACCACCATTTATAGCAATCAAAGCATCATGCTCCTCTGCCATTTCGGTCAAATATTGCCCTGAAACACCCAATTTTCGCGTACAAACTGCTCGAATTCGAGACGGATCATACACTGCCACTAAATAACCAGAAAATTTCTTTTCATTAATTTCAATGATTTTGTAATCATTATTGTTTGGATCACGTTCCAAAATAGCTCTTTCGTATTCATTCGCATATTCTGTGGTTTGAGGAACTCCTAAATTAATCGCAGCCATGTTGGTATCTTCATTAATTTCTACTACTTTGTTGCGGTTCATGACATCTGCAATCACATCTTCATCATAAAACCAAGTCGCAAAATATTGATGTGACATCGTCGTCATGGCGGTTGTTACCAGCCATTCTCTAAAGTTTTTCCAAGGTCCATACAGCAATGTCAAGCCTGCAATAATACAGATACAACCTAGTAAAAACATACTTGCAAAAAATCTTTTCAGCCCAATATGCTCATTTTTCTTTCTTGCTTTTTTAAACTTTTTTCGGGCACGCCTCGCTCTTTGAAGTTCTGCTCTTTCGCTCATTATTTCTTTATCTATTGTACTTACTCTCATTTTTTCATCTCATCCTTTCAGCCAAAAAAATCAAACAGTAAACTTCTCTTTTTATTTATCGTTAACATATCTATTTTACCTAATTTTTTTCATTTTGTCTATACTTTTTAGACAAATAATTACAAAACTTGCTAAAATAATCTACTATTTTTCTTGGAAAGCATTGACTTTCCCCGACTTTTATAATATATTAAAATTATCTTAAAATAGGAGGAAATTTTTATGAATGATTTAATGTCATTATTATTTGAAACAAACGCCTTTAAAATTTGTGAAGAAAATCAACCATTTTGGTATACCTCTGGAAAAATTGGTCCTTACTTTATTAATACGCATTTCCTTTATGGAAGTGCAGAAGATGCACAAGAATTGCTTGACTTTATTGATGTTCAATTAGAAACTGTATCAAAAGATTTAATTCCAGGTAACCTATTTGAAAAAATACAAAAACAATATGAAACAAATGAAATTTATAAAACTCTTGTTGACCATTTAAAAGAATTAATTGAAACAAGAATTGATTTAGAAAAAATCGATTATATTTCGGGAGGCGAAAGACGCGATTGGTATTTTTCTATCATTCTTGCTTATTTGCTAGGTAAACCACATATTACCATTTATAAAGATTTATCCACAATTGTTAGTACCTGCGATTTTGAAGAAGCCACACCAGTCACAAAATTATCTGGAAAAAATGTATTGCATGTTGCAGATTTAATTACCATTGCTTCAAGCTATCTTCGTTCTTGGGTTCCGGCAATTAAAAATTTGGATGCTCATATGACAACTAGCCTTTCTGTTGTTGATAGAATGCAAGGTGGTGCACAAGTTTTAAGTAATCTTGGTATCCGTTGCCTTTCTTTATTCCAAATTAATCAAACTTTATTTGAAAAAGCAAAAGAACTAAATATTATTAACGACACACAATTACAAATGCTACAAAAATTTAGTGAAAATCCTGATGACTGTATGCGAGAATTCTTAATTGCACATCCAGAATTTTTAGAAAATTCTTTACATTCTGATGACGCTAAAACCGCCAAACGTGCAAAATTATGTAAGGACCAAAATTTATACCATTTATAAAAAAATTAAAGGGGAGATTTTTAAACTCTCCTCTTTTAGCTTTTTTATCCTATTTTTTTCTTAATTTCTTCTAACCCCTTTGCCATTTGGTCTGGGCATGAAGTTCCTTTATAACCACAGGGAATTCCTTTCAAACGCTTAATTGCCTCATCAATTGTCATTCCTGCTAACAAATTCGACAATCCTACTGTATTTCCTGCACAACCTCCAATGATTTTCGCTTCTTTGATCACTCCCTCTTCAATATCCACAATCATTTCTTGTGAACAAACTCCTTCTGGATGAAATTTAAACTGCATCACTTTTCCTCCTTTTTAAAATTTGACAATTTCGTCATACACTTGAACCACATATTGGTCTGTCATTCCTGATAAATAGTCAATAATCGCCCTGCAATAATCCTCTAAACTTTCTAAATCATATATGATTTTATTTTGATAATCAGCTTCTTTTCTATCTTCTGTTTCAGCATAATTGGAAAGCCAGCCTACAAATTCTATTGCAAGTTTTGGATAATATCTTTTTAATTTCTTCAAGTTATATATTGTGCGTTTTCCTGCAAATTCATTCCTCAAGCAACAAAAAATTTCATGAAACACCAATTTAAAATAACGAATCGAAGGTGTAATTTTTTCATGTAAATAAATATTCTGATAATTAAAATCCTTAATTAATTTCATCGTTTCCAATGCCTTTTCTGAAAAACGTAAACCTTCTTTGGGAGAACTATTTTTACATAAATCTACTGTCAAATAATTAATCATATTGGTGTGATTTAAGTCAATTTTTTCTGTCAATTGATTTAGTTTTTCAATATCTTTATCTGTCAAAAGTTTCATGACTTTTGCATCTTCTATATCGCGCCCAATGTATGAAATTTTATCTGCAATTTTCACAACACAGGCTTCCCATGTATAGGGAGCATACTGATTTGGTGCTATGTAATTTTTCAAATCAATTGCCTCTTCTCGTGGCTTTAAAGTGCTTTCTAAAATTTCGCCACAATGAGAAATAATGCCATCACGAACCGCATATGTTAAACTCAAGTTTCTTTTTTTGTTTTCAAAATCTGTCAACAACTCCAAATCATCTACCAAATGCAAGCCATTTTTCTCATGCCAAAACGTCTCTCCATATTCCCTTTGCGCAATCTCAGAAAGTATCTTTTCACCTTGATGACCAAATGAACTATGCCCCAAATCATGTGCCACAGAAATAGCTCTGGTTAGTTCTGTGTTCAATCCTAAATAATTTGCAATCGTATAACTAACTGATTCCACTAGATTCACATGCTCCATTCTTGTGCAAATGTGGTCATTTTCTGGCGAGAAAAAAACTTGTGTTTTATGCTTCAATCTTTTATACGCATTTGAATTAATAATTCTTGTGTAATCTCGGTCAAAATCTGTTCTCATTGTAGATAAACCATATGTATGAGAATACAATGCTTTTTCTCGTTTTACAGCATTTTTCCATTTTTCATTTTTTTCATTCATTGCAACATTTTCAAATTTCTTCATTTGTTATCCCCATTATTTCTTATTCTAATGTTTTCCTTATTTCCACTAATTCTTCTTTTGAAAAATCATATTCTTGATTACAAAAATGACATTTGGTATTCGCCTTCCCATCTTCTTCAATGATTTTATCCAGTTCTACTTTTCCAATAGAGGCCAAACCATCTGCAAATCGCTCTTTAGAACAGTCACAGCGAAATTCAATTTCCAAATCACTTATCAAAAATAACGCATTTTCGTCTCCTGTAACAGTTCTTACAATTTCTTCTAAACTTTTATCTTGATTTAACATTTCGCTGACTGGCAGTGCTTTTGAAACGTTTTCTTCAATTTTGGAAATCTCCTCTTCTGTGGCATCTGGCATCAATTGTATTATATAGCCACCACTTCTTTTGACACCATTTTTATTTACCAAAACCCCCAACGCAATAACAGTTGGTTTTTGCTGAGACTGCGCAAAATACTGCGTAAAATCCTCTGCAATTTCGCCTGAAACTAATGGAACTAATCCATTATATGCTGTTTTTGTAATTTCATTTTGTCTTATAATATTCAAAAATCCGTCTGTTCCAACAGCTTGCCCCACAGCAATTTTTCCATTGCTGGCTAGTGGCAACTCAACATTTGGATTTTGTGTATAAACTTTTACCAAAGATTTTGCTTCTTCTCGCTCTACCACTGCGACAATACTTCCCATAGGTCCTCTTCCATTGATTTGAATGGTTAAGCTATCTTCCTCTTCTTTTAACTCTGTCAAGCCCATCATTCCTGCAATAGTGGCAACTCTTCCTAAAGCAGCTGTAGTCGTTGGTGTCAAATCATGCAAAATTCTAATTTGCTCTACCAATTCTGTTGTATCTACTGCTACAATACTCACTTTTCCCTCATACGCTAAACCTTTAATTGCTCTATCCATTTTTCTCTCCTTTTTGATATCAATTTTTACTTCTTACTTTTTTTCGTAGATTTATTTGCTGTCTTTTTCTTAGTTGTCGCTTTCTTTTTTATTTTGGTTTCTTTTTCAATTTCCTGTGCATCTTCAGTTTCTACAAAAACTTCGCCTGGCTTTGGCTTATTCCATGAAATATACGTACAACGATTTTCATTTCCTTCAAAATTATTTTCACAAATATAAAAAGTACGTTTTTTCTTTGTTTTTCTAACTTGCACAACTGCTCCACACTTTGGACATGGTACATCAATTGTTTCAATAATTGGTTTCGCATTTTGGCATTCTGGATAGCCTGGGCACGCTAAAAACTTGCCATATTTCCCATATTTAATCACCATCATTCTGCCACATTTCTCACATGGTACATCCGATTCTTCATACTCCAATTTAACATGTTCTAATTCTTTTTCTACTTTTTCTACCACTTGCTCAAATGGTCCATAAAATTGACGAATGACCTCTTTCCATTTATCCTCTCCCTCTGCCACCTTGTCAAATTCCTCTTCCATTTTTGCCGTAAATTGCACATTAATAACATCCGAAAAATTTTCGATCAATAACTGATTCACAATTTTTCCTAAATCTGTTGGAACCAACTGCTTTTGCACTTTTTCAATATAACGTCTCGCTAAAATTGTCGTAATTGTAGGCGCATACGTACTTGGACGCCCAATTCCTTTTTCCTCCAATGTTTTGACAAGGCTTGCTTCTGTATAACGTGGAGGTGGCTCCGTAAAACTCTGCTTACTATCAATCTTTTCTTTTTTAACTTCTTCTCCTACTTGCAATTCTGGAATTTGCGTAAATTCCTCATCCTTTTGAACATCTTCGCCTTCGACATACAAGGTCATAAAACCTTTGAACTTCATTGTTTGCCCATTAGCTCGAAAATTGTAGTGATTGGCATCAATTGAAACAGCCACTGTGTCATACACTGCAGCCGCCATTTGACTCGCAATAAAACGATTATAAATCAAACGATATAACTTATATTGGTCTGGCGTCAAATATTCTTTAATACTTTCTGGAGTAATATGGACATAACTTGGACGAATTGCCTCATGTGCATCTTGTGCATCTCCTTTTGTTTTAAAAAAGCGATTTTCATAATAATTTTCCCCATACGTTTTCGTAATATGCTCCTTTGACGCTGCTCTTGCTTCCTCCGAAATTCTCGTCGAATCCGTTCTCATGTATGTGATAAGTCCTGTGGTTCCTTGTTCCGGCAATTTTACACCTTCATATAAACCGCTGTGCTACTGACATCGTTTTCTTAATCGCAAAATTCAATTTTCGCGAAGCTTCTTGTTGCATCGTACTCGTCGTAAAAGGAGGAGCAGGATTTCTCTTTTTCTCCCCTTTTTTAATGTCAGCTACTTCGTATTTTGCCCCTTCTAAATCCGCCAAAACTTTGTCCACATCTTCCTTGCAATGAAGCTCCATTTTCTTTTTATCTTTGCCAATAAATTTGCAATCAAACTTTGTTTTCGTCTTTTTGTCAGATGCCTTCAAATAAATATTCCAATATTCCTCTGGAATAAATTTCTCAATTTCCTCTTCACGCTGCACAATCAAAGCAACCGCAACCGATTGCACTCTTCCCGCAGACAAACCACGTTTTACTTTTTTCCACAAAACTGGGCTAATTTTATACCCCACAATTCGGTCAAGCACACGTCTTGCTTGTTGTGCATCTGTTAAATTCAAATCAATTTGTCTTGGATTTTGCATCGCATTTTTGACCGCATCTTTTGTAATCTCATTAAATGTAACACGACAAATTGAATTTTGGTCAATCCCCAAAAGGTATGCCAAATGCCATGCTATCGCCTCACCTTCACGGTCAGGGTCAGTTGCAAGGTACACTTTTTTGGCATTTTTTGCATCTTTTTTAAGCGCATTAATCAAAGGCGCTTTTCCACGAATATTAATATATTGTGGCTCAAAATCATGCTCAATATCAATTCCCATTTTGGACTTCGGCAAATCACGAATATGCCCCATAGATGCCACAACTTTACTTTTTCCACCTAAAAATTTTTTAATTGTATTTGCCTTTGCAGGCGACTCAACAATTACTAATTTATCAACCATCTCAAACTCTCCTATTCATCTAATACCAATCTATCACGTTTTTATGCTCAACAGATATTACTTTTTCTTCTACACTTTTACACTTTTTTTCGATTAATTGTAATATCACTAATTTCAATTTGTTTTGACAGGCTCAAAACAGAAAACATTAATTTTGCAATCTCCTTTGGGTCCATCCATTCTTCTGGATGCTCTATTTCTTTACCTGTATATTTTGTATGCAATCTTGTATTCATGCCACCAACATTAAACTGAATCACTCGACTTTTATCATTTTTTAATTCTTCTTGCAAATTATAACTGGTTCCTCGAATACCCCATTTTGAAGCAGTATAAGCCAATTGATCAGGATAACCTGCTTTTGTCCCACAGGTTGAACCAACATTTAAAATATCTGTTTCACTTTGTTTGATTACGTCCATCAATTGACTTGTCAAAAAAATTGGTGCTAATAAATTAACACGCATCAAACTATCTAATTCTTCAAAAGTAATCTCTTCTAACTTTTGCAAACTGATAACTCCTGCACAATTAACCAATATATCAATTTTGCTATACTTTTCTTTGATTTGTTGGCAAGCACTTTGAATTGACTTTTCGCTTTTCAAATCTGTTTTCAAAAACACGCATTCATAATCTGGTTTCGTTCTGCACAAAGCAATCACGTTCATTTCATTTTGTACACATAATTCGCCAAACGCTCTTCCTAATCCATCACTAGCACCTGTTAAAATAACATTTTTCATTTTCTTTCTCCTTCTTGCAAAAATTTTCTCAAATCAGCCTTGTCCTTAAAAATTTTATCAAAAATCAAATATAATGAATCTGTTACATCATACTCGCCAACAGCATAACATTTTTTACCCATTCCATATGCAATACCTGCTTCTATATGAGCTGATTTTCCTGCAGGCAAAACCAGCAAAAAATTTTTTGACCTTTTCTCGCCTTCCATATCAGCTTGAAAAATAGTTTGCACTGCATGGCTATCCAACGCCATGCCCTCAAATTTTTCTGCTAAATTATCTGGTCGTTCGTTTATATCTAATCCTGCTTCCTCATGAGATTGCTCATTTTTCAAAAAACAATAATACGAGGTTTTCAAATCATCTAAAACATCACAAATTTCTAAAATTTTCTCTTTATTTCTCATTCTTCCTGCAATATAAAAATCATATATTTTATCCATCTATTTTTTCCTTTTTACTATTAATTTTTAACGACTTTTTTAATTTCTTCATAAATTTTTTCTTCTACATCATGTGGTGCAATTTGATTTGCAGCTTTTCCCATTTTTTCCAACTTTGCTTCATCTTTGATGATATTCTTTATTTCGTTTGCTAATTTTTCGCCTGTTAATTCCTGATTTAAAATAATTTTGGCGGCACCTAATTTCTCCAAAACACGTGCATTATCTTCTTGTCGATTAGCTGATTTTGATGGCAACGGCACAAAAATTGCAGGTTTTGAACAAATGGCAAGTTCTGTAATAGTCATCGCTCCACTTCTACAAATTACCAAATCTGCTATATTAATCATTTCTTCCATATTATAAATATAAGGCAAAACTTTTACATCTTTTAAATTTTTAATTGACATATTACTATTTTCAAAACTCTCTTTTACAATATCATATTGATTACGTCCTGTTGCCCAAATAATCTGATAGTCTTGATTCAATTTTTCTTTTACTAATTCCACAACTGCTTCATTAATTTTTTGTGCCCCTTGGCTTCCGCCAAAAATAAGCACAATTGGCAAATCATTTTTGATGCCCAAATCTTCTAAAATTCTTTTTTTCTCACTTTGCAAAATTGTTTGCATCTTTATTTTGGTAGGATTTCCTGTAACAATCACTTTTTTTGCATTTTGCATTCTTTCTTTTGCTTCTTCAAATCCAACCAAAACGCAATCTACTTTCTTCGCCAAAAACTTAATCGCTTTTCCAGGATAGGCATTGCTCTCATGAAGTACAGTCGGAACTTTCTTGGAAAGTGCAGCCAAAAATACAGGACCACAAATATAACCACCTGTTCCAACTACCAAATCTGGCTGAAATTCGTCTATCATTTTTTCCACTTCATTTTTGCTCTTAAAAGTACTTAAAATATGCTTGAAATTCGTCATTGATATTTCTTTTTTCAAACCATATGCTTCAATTCTCTTTAACTCAAAACCACTACGTGGTACCAAATCATTTTCTAATCCATGATTTGTTCCAATAAAAACAATTTCTGAGTTTGGTTCTTTTTCTCGTATTTTATTTGAAATAGCAATCGCAGGATTGATATGCCCTGCTGTACCTGCTGCTGAAACAATAACTCTCATACTTTCTCCTTTATGTAAATTAAATTTTTTCAATTCTATCTTTATTTTATTTCGTGGTTCGAGAAATGTTAAGCAAAATTCCAACTGCCATTAGATTTGCAATTAAGGAAGTTCCACCATAACTGAAAAATGGAAGTGGCATTCCTGTCACTGGAATTGTTCCTGTTACAACCGCAATATTTACCATTGCTTGCAATCCTAACATAGTAACAATTCCAATCGCAATCAAACATCCAAAATTATCTTTGGCTCGCATACTAATCACAACGCCTCGCCACACAAAAATAGTAAACAATAAAATAACAGCAACACAACCTACAAATCCCAACTCTTCTGCCAACACCGAAAAAATAAAATCATTATGTGGTTCTGGTAAATATAAATATTTTTGCTTACTATTTCCAAGTCCTACACCAAATAATCCTCCAGACCCAATTGCATACCAACTTTGAATAATTTGCCATCCATCGCCTGTTGGATCAGAAAATGGATCTAACCATGTTTGGATTCTAGAACTTCTAAAATCTGTTCCCAATGTCAAACTTCCATTTTTAGCAATAATAGCTCCTGCACCTACCACCATTCCCACTAAACCAGTGAGTAAAAAATGTGAAATTTTCGTTCCTGCCACAAACATTTGTACAATTGTCACAACACTAATGATAAAAGTTGCACTAAAATGATTCTGCAAAATCAAAATTGTTACCACAATTGGTCCCATAAATACAATTGGATACAAAAATCCATAGCGATATAGTTTCATTTTTCCATGCTCTTTTACATCTGACAAAATCGATGCAAAAAATAGGATGAATCCTATTTTGGCAAATTCTGATGGCTGAAAGTTAAAGCCCGCAATAACAATCCAACGTTTTGCTCCGATTTGCACCAGTTCCAATAAAAGCAACCAGTAATAAAAAAGCAATACATATGATATAAATCAACCACTTAAATTTTCTAAAAATATGGTAATCTACCTTAGAACATGCATACATCACACATAATCCAATTGCTGCTGAAATTGCTTGCTTACTTACATATTTATAACTATTTCCTGTTTCTGATAAAGCTGATGGCGCGCTTGCCGATAATACCATAATCAATCCAAATGCAACTAAAATCATAACTGTAATCCATATTGTATAGTCCATCGAACCTTTAGTTAATAGACTAAATTTCTTTTTTGACTTTTGTATTTTCTTCGTCATGCACAAGAACTCCTTCCTTTTACTTCACGCTCTTCTATATTGCCAATATTCCTATTATAGAAGCAATTAGCGTTACCAGTGAAAATACACCAACCACTCTATTTTCACGCCAACCAGTAAGTTCAAAATGATGATGTAATGGTGCCATACGAAATAATCTTTTTCCTGTTCTTCTAAAATACATAACTTGCAAAATATCTGACAATGTTTCTAAAATTGGAATAATGGCAATAATCAGTAAAAAAAGTGGTATTTGCAAATAAATTGCCATACTAGAAATTACTCCACCGAAGCAATAACGAACCAGTATCTCCCATCATCACTTTTGCCTTATGAAAATTATATACCAGAAATCCTAAACATGCTCCAACAATCATGCTTCCCAAAATAGAAACTTCCATATACCCTAATTTCATAGCAATAATTGAAATAGCAGTCAGCATAATGGCACATACACTTGCTGCCAAGCCATCTACACCATCTGTTAAATTCACTGCATTTGTGGCACTGAGCATTACCAAAATCGTAAATGGAATAAATAACCAATTAGGCAAATTCAACTTCTCCCCCATAAATGGCACTATAAGTTCTGTAGCAATATTGGCATATTCGCTCAAGAAAATTGTATAAATTGTTGCCACAATTAAAAGTCCTAACATCTTCAATTTAGGATTTAATCCTTCTGTATTATGCAAAACAACTTTTTTAAAATCATCTACAAATCCAACCAAGCCAAATCCTAAGCTCGCAATGGATATCATAAGCACTGGTCTCACAAATTCACTTTCTCGATTGAGAAAACAAGCAATTACCATAACAATCACGATTGCTAGCATCATGATAATTCCCCCCATAGTTGGAGTTCCTTGTTTTTTCAAATGGGAACGTGGTCCATCTTCTCGCTCACTTTGCCCTACTTTTAATTTTCTCAAAATTGGTATAATGAATTTTCCTAAAATTGCAGTTATGATAAAAGTCGAAATTAAATATATAATTTGTACACTCATAAAATCTCCTATTTATTTTTTAAGATCTCTTTCACAATTTTGCGCTCATCAAATTCATGTTTTACGCCATTAATTTCTTGATAAGTTTCATGCCCTTTTCCTGCTAAAATAACAATATCTCTTTTACCTGCCATAGCAATTGCCTCTTTAATTGCTTCTTTTCGATCTACCACAATTTTATAATTTCCTTTTGTTTTCTTAATTCCCTCTTCAATATCTTGAATAATCTCCTCTGGCTTTTCCGTTCTTGGATTATCTGTTGTAACAAAAGAAAAATCTGCTAAACGTCCTGCTACTTCGCCCATTTCAGGACGTTTCGTTTGGTCTCTATCTCCCCCACAACCAAATACACAAATCACTTTTCCAGGTGCTGTATACGCTTTAATTGAAGTCAAAATATTTTCCAAACTTTCTGCAGTATGAGCATAATCAATCATAATCGTGAGTTCTTCATCATTTGGTACCAATTCATTTCTGCCCGGAATTACAATGTTGGCTAAACCTTCTTTAATAAGCTCCTTATCAATTCCAATTGAAAGCGCAACTGAAATTGCTGCCAAACTATTATACACACTAAATCTTCCTGGAATATTTACTTTTACCCTTTCATTTTTTTGCCCTAATTTCACTTTAAAATCCACGCTGCTATTTGTAATCGTAATATCCTTAGCAATTAAATTAGAAGAATTATCCACTGAATAAGTTTTAATTTCGCAATTTTTAGCTTGATAGATTAATCTTTCACATTTAAAATCATCGCTGTTGGCAAACCCTTTTGGTGCCATTTCAAACAATTTTAATTTACTATTGAAATAATCGTCCATATCTGTATGTTCTTTTAAACTAATATGGTCCTTTGAAAAATTCGTAAACACAGCCATATCAAAATGACAACCATCCACACGATGCATCTTTAGGCTTTGCGAAGAAACTTCCATAACCACATAATCCATTTTAGCCACTGCCATTTTGTAAAACAATTCTTGCAATTCCAACGCTTCTGGTGTCGTACGACTACTTTCAGAAATCATATCTTCCCCCATATAATTAGCAACTGTTCCAATTAACCCAACTTTGTAGCCTGCTTTCTCCAAAATGGATTTAATCATATAGGTTGTTGTTGTTTTTCCTTTTGTTCCTGTTACCCCAATCAATTTAAAATAGCGAGAAGGATTTTTATAAAAATTACATGCCATTTTCGCAATCGCAACTCTTGAATTATCCGTCAAAACCACTGTCATATCTTTTGGCAAATGGATGGATTTTAAATCTGCTGAAATATCTAGTACAACCGCAATTGCTCCATTTGCAATCGCTTCTTCCACATATTCATGCCCATCAAAATCATAGCCTTTGATTGCCACAAAAAGCGAACCTTGTTTTACAGCTTTTGAATTACTCTCAATCGATTTTATCTCTAATTCAGCATCGCCCTTTATTTTAAAATTTTCAATTCCTGCTAATAATTCTTTTAACTTCATTTGTTTATTTCCTCCATTCACAAAAAAGATTTTCTGCATTTATTGTATACTTTATAGTAAGTTATATCATAAAAAAACAACTTTGTATAGCAAAATCTAAAAAATATTTTCTTACTTTAATTCTATTAATTTTCTAAAAATTTATGCGAGAAATTATTTTTTCAATTTCTTCTTTTGTCTCATGCAAAATATCCACTCTCACAAAATCCATCTGCAAGCCTTTTGCGCTTTGCTGTAAAGCCTTTGAATGAAAAATTTTTGCATGACAATTAACCATATCTGCAACTACTGGAAAAACAAAATCTTTTCTATCTTGCAATTCATAATTTCCCTTTTGACAAGCCTTTTTGCAATCCCCATTTTTCCCAATCGGACAATACTTTGAAGTCATCAAACAACTTCTGCCATACACCACCAATTCTTTTTCCATATCTGTACAAAAGTGCTGTATTTCCTTCTTATCCAGTTCTGGCGAAATGGTAAAACGCTTAACACCCAAATCCTGCAAAACTTTTTCTGACAAATCATTCGTAATATTTAACGAATCATCTGCCACTATTTTTTTATCTATTTTCATTCGTTCTAACATCTCAATTTGTGATAAATGCGTAATTTGAATCGCTTTCACACTTTCCAAAACTTGCTTATTTTCTTCAATTAATTTTTGATACCTCTCATCCACAATCGTTGGCAAAACGGCAATACAATCTCGTATTTCTTTGCCATCAATTAAGTCCTTAAATGGCACATATATTTCATGATAATTTAAAGTAGAATAATCGATTTGGCTGTCAAATTTTTGCAAATACAAATTTACTTTCGGCTTCTTTTCCTGAAATTGCTGCTTTACTGGATTTTCTAAAACAACTTCCTTGCTATTTTCTCTTAAAATACTATTTTCTAAAGCTTTTTCAAACTTTTCCAAAGCATCTCTTCTGAGATGATTTAATGTGCTAACTGGCACTCTCAAATGTTCTACTTCAATATCAACTTGTTTCATACAAAAAAACGTATTTCCTGTTTTTTTAATTTGACACAGAATTCTATCTTTGTCAAGTTTGTTTACAGGCAATTTTTCATACTTTATCGATGATTTTATGTCAATTCCTCTGTTGTACACTTCCAAGCATAGATTTTCTCCGTTTTTGATATAATTTACTCGAAATTTCTACTTTTCTGACCTCTTTTTTGTAACTTTCCCACTGTTTTTTATTGAGCTGATTGCTCACAATTCGATAAACCTTATCTCCTAATTTGATTTTTTCAATATTTTTGATTTCACCAACACAATTTCCATTTTTCACTTCCGAAATATAAGACGTATTTTCACAAATATTAATCACATCGCCTATAAAAACTGGTTCTTCCAAATCAAGCGTTATTTTTTTCTGTTTTCGGTCAACTCCCTTTACACTCCCCACATATACACCCAAATGATTTGGCTTTTCTCTATAAACAATATTTTGCCTATTTTCAAAATAGCCAGTTCCCATTCCGCCTCGATTATAAATTTGCAAAATTTGCTTCAAATCCTCTGGCTCAAGCCTATATTCTCGTGTTTTATCTTTTGCCAAATCCAAATATTTTCGATACATTTTCGTCACAATCGAAACATATTCATAGGATTTTTTTCTGCCTTCAATTTTCAAACTATCGATTCCCAGCTCCACCAATTGTGGCAAAATTTCTAATGTACAAATATCTTTTGGGCTCAACAAATAACCGCTTTCCTCTTTTTTTCCATTTTTTAATAAATGATAATTTAAGCGGCAAGGTCCAGCACACAAGCCACGATTTCCACTCCTTCCACCTACAATGCTACTGAACAAACATTGACCAGAATAGGAAACACATAAAGCGCCGTGCCCAAAACATTCCAATTCCATATTGGTATGTTTTCGGATTTCTCCAATTTCTCGCAAAGACAATTCTCTAGCTAAAACTGCTCGTTTAAAACCTAACTTTTGCATCAGTTTTACGCCATCTAAATTGGAAATGGTCATTTGTGTACTACAATGAATTGGCAAATCTGGAAAACACTTAATTAGTTCCATGCCAAGCCCAATATCTTGTACGATAATTGCTGAAATGCCACATTGATAAGCAAATTTCGCTAGCTCTAAGGCATCACTTAATTCTGCATGATACAATAAAGTATTGAGCGTCAAATGCACGTCTACTCCTCGCTTTCGTGCATACAAAATTGCTTCTTTTAATTCTGTTTTGTCAAAATTTTTCGCGCCTGCTCTGGCATTGAATGAATTGGCTCCCAAATAAACAGCATCTGCACCACTTTGTACAGCAGCGATTAAATTATCAAAATTGCCTACTGGCGATAATAATTCCATGTTATTTTCATTTCCTTTTTCATTTTTTACATATTCCAACCACCATTTATTTCAATTACCTGCCCTGTTGTATAATCATCTTCCACCAGCCATTTTACACATTTGGCAATATCATTTGGTTTTCCAATTTTACCTAGTGGAATTTCGTTTTTTACTTGCTCCCAGTCTTCCACAGATATTTGAGCTGTCATATCTGTTAAAATTGCACCCGGTGCAATGCTATTGATGCGAATATTGGATAACCCAAATTCTTTGGCAAGTGCTTTTGTCATTCCATTAATCGCTGCTTTTGAGGCTGAATAGTGCACATCACATGAGCCACCACTGACACCATAAATTGACGAAATATTAATGATACAACCACTTTTTTTATACAACATATGCTTTAGAACTTCTTGGCTACAACAAAATACCGAATACAAGTTATTTTGCATCATATGGTTCCAATCATTATCGGTTATATCCAAAAACATTTTCTCATCGTCAATCCCTGCATTATTGATCAGATCGGAAGAGC
>CAMSEX010000010.1 GCA_947057875.1 uncultured Clostridium sp. | reverse complement strand
ATGTCTACTGAAAAATTATATGAAAAATTTTGTGAAACGGCTTTAGAAAATAGAAGTAATTTTGCGGATTTGACAATCGAAAAAATTGCTCAAAATTGGGCTGTTTTGAACAACAAAATTAAAACCAATATTTTGCAGTTTAATTTTGTAGAAAACGATGATTGTATTTTTGGAAATTATGGAAATAAGCTTCAAAGTTCTTTTATTTATCAATTGCGAAAGTTAAATTTTAAATTAATGGAACTTAGTGGACAGACGAAAAATGCGTTTTTAATTGATTTGAGTAATCTTCAAAATTGCTATGGTAGACAATGTATACATGACGATAAATTATATTATATTGCTAAAATGCCACTTTCCACAGCGATTTTGCCAGAAGTAGCAAAACAGATTTTAGATGTGATAAAATCGCTGGGTGGAAAGTTCAAAAAATGCGCGATTTTAGATTTGGATAATACGCTTTGGGGTGGTGTGATTGGAGATGATGGCTTAAAGTCAATTCAAATTGGAGAATTGGGCTTAGGACATGCGTTTTCTGAGTTTCAAATGTGGCTGAAAGAATTGAAAAATCGAGGTATTATTTTGGCAGTTTGTAGTAAAAATAATGAGAACATTGCCAAAGAACCATTTGAAAAACATCCTGAAATGATTTTAAAATTGGATGATATTTCAATGTTTGTGGCGAATTGGGAAGACAAGGCAAGTAATATTTTGAATATTCAAAAAACGCTTAATATTGGTATGGATAGCATTGTTTTTATTGACGATAATCCATTTGAGCGAAATTCTGTCAAAGCTATGATACCAGACATTACAGTTCCCAAATTGCCAGAAGATCCAGCGCTTTATTTGAGTTATTTGAAATCTTTGAATTTGTTTGAAACTGCTTCCTATTCGGAAAATGACAAAGATCGAACAAAACAATATCAGGCAGAAGTTGGTAGAACAACACTTCAAAGTAATTTTGAAAATTTTAATGATTATCTAAAGAGTTTGGAAATGAGAGCTACAGTTCATCCATTTGAAGAGTTTGATTTTCCGAGAATTTCGCAATTGTCACAGCGCTCGAACCAATTTAATTTGCGTACGGTTCGTTACACAGAAGCAGAGGTGGAACAAGTGGCACAAGATGAAAATTATGTGACGCTTAGTTTTTCATTAAAAGATAAATTTGGAGATTATGGTTTGATTAGTCTTGTGATTATGGAAAAGCAAAGCGAAGATACATTATTTATTACGAACTGGCTGATGAGTTGTCGTGTTTTGAAAAGAGGAATGGAAGAGTTTATTGTAAATCAAATTATGGAAACTGCCAAAGAAAAAGGTTTTTCAAAAGTGATTGGAGAATATATTCAGTCTCCAAAAAATGCAATGGTAGAAAAAATTTATTCTAAACTTGGTTTTCAAGTTTTAGGCAATGGCACATTTGAGGCAGATGTGCAAAATTTCAAAATGAATGAAACGAATATTCAAAAAGAAAGAAGAAAAAATGGTGGTAAATAAAAAGGAAATGGAAGTCACTTTGTTGTATATTGATATAGAGCAATTTAAAAAAGAAATTTATGATGATTATTGTGTAATTTTTCCAGAAGAAGAGAGAAAACCTTTGAAATTGATTGAGATAGCTTGCTTGAGAGGTTATATGAAAATCATAAAAATTGTGCATGATAAAGAATTGGTAGGTTTCATGATTTTAAACAAAATAAAAGAAAATGGTTATGCTGTTTTGGATTATTTTGCAATTTTGCCTCAATATCAAGGCAGAGGATTTGGCACGATTTCGTTAAAGGATTTGTTAGAGCAAGAAAAAGATAGTGCTGGAATTTTTATTGAAATTGAAAAAATTGGTTTGGGAAAAGATGAAACAGAAAACAAGTTAAGAGAGAACAGAAAGCAATTTTATGAAAGGCTTGGTTTTCACAAGCTAGATTTTGATTTGCTACTTTTTGATGTGGTTTATATGCCTTATATGTTTTCCAATCTTGTGATTCACCAAGATATTGTCATAAATGAGATTATGGAAATTTATGAAGCAATTGCAGGAAAAGAAAGAATAAAGAAAAATTGTAAATTTATAAAAAGAAAGGAGATTTTAAAATGAAAAGAGAGGAAATTTTTGAAAAGTTGAACGAAATTTTTAGAGAGGTTTTTGAAGATGACAATATTGTTGTTACAGAGACAACAAGCGCAGCAGATATTGAAGACTGGGATTCACTTACACATATTACGTTAGTTTCTAGTGTGGAAGAGGAATTTGATATTAAATTTTCTATGAAAGATGTAATTGGCATGAAAAATGTTGGCGAAATGGTGGATATTATAATGGAGGATAAAGAATGATTTTTACAACTCTAAAGTTTTTGGTGTTTTTTTGCCTAGTTTTCTTGGCTTACTATATTGTGCCAAGAAAACTGCAATGGCTTGTTTTGTTGGCAGCTAGTATTTACTTTTATTTATGTGCTTCTGTCAAATATGCAGTTTTTGTACTTGCGGCAAGTTTGATTACGTATTTAGGAGCTATCATTGTTGATAAAATTGCTCAAAGGCAAGCTACATATTTAAAAGAAAACAAAGCAAATCTAGGCAAAGAAGAGAGAAAGAAATATCAAGCTAAAATGGAAAGACGCCAAAGAGTAGTGATGGCATTTACGATTTTAGGAACGCTTTCGATGTTACTTGTAATGAAATATACAGGTTTTGTGCTGGAAAATATTTCGGCAATTGCAAATGTATTTCATTTTAGTTTTGAAAGTCCAATGTGGAAATTTATTTTACCACTTGGCATTTCATTTTATACTTTTATGAGTATTGGCTATGCGATTGATGTTTACAGAGGCGAATATCCAGCAGAGAGAAATTTTTTGAAATATTTTTTGTTTGTTTCATATTTTCCGCATATTTTGCAAGGTCCAATGGACAAATATAGTGATTTATCAAAAGATTTATTTGAGGGTAAAAAATTCGATTATGAAAATGCAGTACAAGGTGCTACAAGAATTGTCATTGGTGTGATAAAAAAAATGTTAATTGCAGATAAATTAGCAGAAATTGTTGGTATTGTTATCACAAATCTTGATCAATATTATGGAATTAATATTTTGATTGCCATTGTGTTTTATGCGATTCAATTATATGCTGATTTTTCAGGTTATATGGATATTGCGATTGGTTGCTCAAAGATGTTAGGAATTCGCATTGCTGAGAATTTTGATGCACCTTACTTTTCAAAATCGATTGCAGAATATTGGAGAAGATGGCATATTTCGTTAGGAGCGTGGTTTAGAGATTATGTTTATTATCCAATTCTGCGTGGAAATTTTGCACAAAAAATCAGAAAGTATTTTAAGGACAAAAATAAATATTTAGCAAATCATTTGCCAACTGTTTTTGCTTTAGCTATTTTATGGATTTTGATTGGTTTTTGGCATGGTTCAACTTGGGGATTTATTTTATATGGAATGTATCATGGTTGTATTATTATTGTTTCAACCTTGCTTACTCCAGTTTATGACAAATTTCATGAAACATTTGCGCCTTTTGTAAAAACAAAAATTTATGGAGCTTTTCAGATTTTGAGAACATTTTGTTTAGTCCTTGTAGGTTATTTTTTATTTTGCACAGGGGAGCTTCGGCGAAGCAATGCAAATGTTTACAAATATGTTCAAAAATAATTTTGATGGTTATAAAATCATTATGAACATGAAGCAAGAAAGTATTGTTTGTGCTGCAATTGGAATTGTGATCTTGCTAATTCTTGACATTTTGACAATTTGTAAAATAGATATTTATGAAAAATTCAGAAAAGTGCCATTTATTATTCGTTGGAGTATTTATAGTGTTACCATGTTTGCAGTGATTATGTTAGCAGGTGGAAAGGCGCAGGAATTTTTGTATTTTCAATTTTAAGTTAGCGTTGCAAGATAGAGTGTTATGGATAACTTAGGATTGTAAAAACTCGATATTTTTAAAGACGAGGAGATTTTATGAAGAAAATTATTGGAATTTTAGTAGTTATTGTAGTTGTTTGGTTTGCTTGGCATATCGAAATTGGTCAGGAACAAAATGAAACTAAAAATGCAGATATTGTGGAAACAGTTTCAAATACACAAGAAAATCAAGAAATCAACCAACAAAAGAGAGTTTCTTTAGATGGCAAAACGATTGGATTTTTAGGCGATTCTTTAATCAAAGGCTATGGAAACGAAAAAGGTGGATTTATGAATTATCTATCTTTAGAATTGCCAAATACCATGATGAATGATGCCTCTAAAAGCGGTAGCACGATTACCAGTAATACTGGAACAGATAATATCATTATGTTCAATCAGGTTGAAAATTTGACAGGAGAATCAAAACCAGAAATTGTTGTATTAGATGGTGGCGCTAATGATATTATGGGATATGCATTAGGTTTTCTAAATCGTGATTTACAAAAAGAAATTGGTCTAGTCAATCAAGAGATAGAAGGGGCAACGCAAGGAGAAAGCGTAATAGCAGATTTAGAAGCAGTAGTAGAAAAATTGAAAAAAGAATTGCCTGATACCCCAATTTGTTATGTACAACCATTTTTGTTAGACAACGAAACCATTTCTCATTTAACAGATGACGAAAACGCAAGAAATGAAATTAAACTTAGACGAGATACATTTTTTGCAGAAGTCCAGAAAATGTGTGCAAAGTGGAATATCGAATATTTGGATTTAGCGCAAAATTTTACAGGAACAGGAAATACGTATAAACAAGAAGATTGGATTCATATTAACGATGCAGGTTATCAGTTAATTATGCCAATTTTGGCACAAAAGCTAAAAGATATGATGCCATACGAAAAGGGAGAAAATGCATATCATGCTCTTGTAATTGGCAATAGTATCACACTTGAAAAGGGCGGAATTGGTATGGCAGCAACAGACAAAGAACATGATTATTATTATTTGCTAGAGCAAAAGTTGAAACAGAAATATGAAAGTCTTAATATGAACCGTATTAGTGCGATTGATTGGGAGGAAAATCGTATTATTTCGAGTAGAACAGATTGGTTAAATGAACATTTTACTGAGGATTTAATTTCTAATCAAGATTTAGTGATTTTTCAATTAGGGGACAATTGCGTTCCAACAGAAAGTTTTGAACAAAGTGCTATCGAGATGATTGAAAAAGTGAAAGAGCATTCGCCAAATGCAAAAATGATTTGGGTAGCAATGTGGTTTATCAATGAAGAACGACTAGCTATGATACCAACCATATGTGAAAAATATGGAATTGATTTTATCAATATTACAGATTTAGTAACCGAGCAGTATCAATCACATATTGGAGAAAAAAGAACTGGTACAAAAGGAGAAGATATTACGGTAGGAACTAGAGAAGAGGCATTTCATCCAAATAATGAAGGCATGAAAATTATTGCAGAAAGAATTTTCAAAGTATTAGGAATAGAATAAGTGCAATATATAATATAAATTAGTTGGGGGACAAAAAATGAAACGCAAAATCATCATAATTATAATGGTAGTGATAGGAATTGTACTTGCCATATTTTTGGTGAAGAAGACAAACAATAAAACAGCAAAAGAAGTACAAGAAATTTCGTCTGAGGCGGTTAAAAAAGAGCCAGTAGAATGGCATGGAAACTATATTTGGGATGGCACAACAGAAAATAATCAATGGATGTGTTTTCGAAAAACGGTAGATTTGAAACAAAAAGATTTGGAAAATGTAGTTGCTCAAATTGCAGTTGATTCAAAATATTGGCTTTATATTAATGGAGAAATGGTAGTTCGTGAAGGTGGCTTAAAACGTGGACAAACGAGGAATTCTATGTATTATGATGAGGTGGATTTGAGCGATTCTTTAAAAGAAGGAAAAAATACAATTGCAATTCTTGTTTGGTATTGGGGCGATATTAGCTATTCTCATAATTCGAGTGGACAAGGAGCTTTGTTGTTTCAAGCCAAAATTGGAGATAATTATTTAGTCAGCAATGAAACTTGGAAAGTAGCAAAAAATCAAGCGTATTTGCAAGATGAGTTAAGACCCAATAAACGCTTGATTGAGTACAATGTTTATTATGATGCTAATTTGGCAAATGAAAATTGGTATAAACCAGATTTTGATGATTCTAGCTGGGTTAATAGTACAGTTTTAAATGTTGCAGGAAGTGAGCCTTGGGGAGAATTAATTGAACGAGAAATTCCACAATTTAAAGATTATGGTTTAAAAGAATATGAAAATATGGCAGATTATCAAGGTTATACAACTAAAAAGAAAGAAAAATTGGCTTTGAAAATTCCATATAATGCACAATTTACACCATATTTAAAAATTGAAGCTGAAAAAGATAAGAAAATTACCATCAAAACAGATTTTTATGAAGATGTTAGTGGAGATTCTGTAAAATGCACCTATCTTACAAAAGAAGGCGAGCAAGAATTTGAGTCTCTTGCTTGGATGAATGGAGAAACAGTTTATTATGAAATTCCAGCTGGTGTAAAAATTATCAGCTTAGGGTATCGTGAGACTGGATATGATGCAGAAATGACGGGAAATTTTGAGTGTAATGAAGAATTTTTTAATAAATTATGGAAAATGGCAAATCGAACCTTGTATGTTAATATGAGAGATAGTTATATGGATTGTCCAAATCGCGAACGTGCGCAGTGGTTTGGCGATACGAGTACCGAAATGCTAGAAGCCATGTATGCGCTTGATACAAAAGCGTATGATTTGTATGAAAAGGCAGTTAGGACAACGATAGGTTGGAAACGAGAAGACAATATTTTGCTAACAGTTGTTCCAAATTCAGATGACCTTTTGCATTTGCCAACACAAATGCTAGCAGGCATTAATGCTATGTATGATTATTATGAATATACAGGAAAAACAGAATTTTTAGAATTTGTATATCCACATATAAAAGATTATTTAAATTTGTGGTATGTGAAGGAAGAGAGTGGATTGGTACATAGTAGTGTTTCATATCCGATTTGGGAATGGGGCGATTCGAGCGGAAATGTGGACTATGAAGCGTTAGAAAATGCTTGGTATTATTTAGCAATGAACCAAACTTGCCAAATGGCAGAAATTTTGGGATACGAGGAAGATACACAAGATTTTGAAAAACGTCTTAGCAATTTGAAGGAAAATTATCAGAAATTATGGACAGATAAAGGTTATAAAACAGCAGATTGTGATTACATTGATGAGAGAGCCAATGCCATTGCTGTGATTTCTGGTTTGGCAGATAGCGATAAACATGAAACTATTTCAGATATTTTGAAAAATTCTTTTGAATGTACTGTTTACATGGAAAAATATATTTTACAAGCATTGTGTGAAATGGGAAAAATAGAAGAAGCGCAAGAGCGTATTCAAAAGCGATATGACGAAATGGTCAATGGAAAAGAGAGTTGTTCTACACTTTGGGAAAATTGGAATCCTGAAATTGCTACTAAGAATCATGCTTGGGCAGGTGGACCACTCATTATTATGTCAAAATATTTTGCAGGAATTGAGCCATTAGAAAAAGGTTATGATGTGATTTCAGTCAAACCAAATTTTGGCAATTTAAGCAAAATAAAAAGTGCAGTTACAACGATAAAAGGAAATATCCAATTAGAAGTTGAAAAGTCAGAAAATGAGCTTACCTTGAAAGTTGATTTGCCAACTAAAACAAAAATAGCCATTGAAAAAATGTCAAATAACCCAGAAATTTTATGGGGAAATGAAGTACTTTACCAAAATGGAAAAACAAAGAAAAATAAGAAAATTTCTTATGACTCTGAAGACGAAAAGTATATTTATTTTTATGTAGAAAATGGAGCCTATGAGTTTTGCTCAAAATAATGGTTGAAAATTTCAAAAATTAATGTTATAATGGCAAATAGAAATAATAAAAGAGGAAAAATATCATGAAAAAAGTTGAATTATTGGCGCCTGCTCGGTTCTTTTGAAAAAGCAAAAGTGGCATTTTTGTATGGTGCAGACGCCATCTATTGTGGAACACCTAAATTATCACTCCGTTCGCGTTCTGAAGTAACGGAAGACGATTTGGTGAAAACAGTAGAATATGCACATTCGATTTCCAAAAAAGTATATGTAGCAATTAATATTTTTGCTTGGGATGAAACGTATGAGGAGATTAAAGAGCAAGCTAAAATGTTAAATGATTTAAAGATTGATGGTATTATTGTTTCAGATGGTGGCGTGGTTGATGTTGTTAAACAATATGCGCCAGATTGCGAAGTACATATTAGCACGCAAGCCAATACAGTCAGTTATCATACGTGTAATTTTTGGCATAAAAATGGTGCAAAACGAGTGATTTTGGGAAGAGAATTGAATAAAAAGCAAATTCAAGAAATTATGGAGAATAAACCAGAAGATTTGAGCATTGAGATGTTTGTGCATGGTGCACTATGTTTTGGCTATTCGGGACGTTGTTTCTTGAGCGAATTTTTAGCTAATCGTTCACGGAAACCTTGGGGATTGTGCGCAAACATGTCGTTGGGCTTTTAATTTATATGCCGAAGATAAAAATCGTCTAGGAGAATTAATGCCAGTAGAAACAGATGAAAAGGGAACTTATATTTTTTCTTCTAAAGATTTGTGCTTGATAAAAGAATTGCCAGAAATTATGGCAATGGGTGTGGACAGCCTAAAAATTGAAGGTAGATTGAAAACAGAATATTATGTGGCAAGTGTAGTGAACGCTTACCGAAACGCGATAGATGCGATTGAGAAAAATCCAGAAAATTATGATGCTGAAACGTATTTGAAAGAATTAGAAAAAACCAAAACACGTGGGCTGACGACTTTTTATTTTAATGATCGAGAAAATACAGATTTTCAAGATTATTTAGGTCGCCAATATAATAGCGATTATGAGTTTGGTGGAAAAGTAATTCGAGCTTTAGAAGACGAAAAAGTTTTGATTGAAATTCGTAATAAATTGTCTGTTGGAGATTGTTTGGAACTAATTATTCCGAGACAAATTCAGCCACTTGTGTTTACGATAGAGAGTTTATGGCATGATGAAACAGGAGAAGAAATTAGCACAGTAAATCCAGGGAAGGCAGAGCAAAAAGTAATTTTGCGTGTGCCAAATGAAGTGCATGAAGGCTGGATTTTAAGGAGGAAGAAGTAATGCAAATCATTTATGTATTTTCGATTATTTTGTTGGCGGCTGGATTTTTAGTGTTTAAAAAGTCAGACGAAAAACTCAATATCATAAAATGGCTAACGATTTTTATTGTGGCTTTTATGGGATATAATATTACTGTTTGTATGATTTTAGGGCTACTAAAAATTACATGCTATTTATGGTTGTTAGCAATTATAAATGTAATTTTTGCTGGTGTTTTAGGGTACAAGCCTATAAAAAATAAAGATTTTCAACAATATACAATTCAGAAACAAGAGATAGCAGGACTTGCAATTTTGTGTGTAATTTTTGCAGTGATTGTAGTCAAAGAAATTAAGCCTCAAGATAGTGGTTTAAAATATGCAGCAATTGACTCTGCGATACATTATAGAGCTGCGAAACACTTTTCTGATAATTTAATGATATTTGTAAATTGTGAAGATAAAACCATTTATAATTTTAATGTGATGCAAACAGGAGCTTATATTAATGACGGACTTTTGATGAATGTTATGAATGGTTTGTTTGGCATACCAGAATATTATGTATATGAAATGTTTGATATTGGAATACTATTTTTAAGTAGCTTAGTTTTTTATGTGTTAATCATGGATAAGCTTAAAGGAAAACTTGGTTTTATTTTAACCATGTTTTTGCTATGGCTATTTATGTTTGCATATCCGTATAATTCTTATTTGTATGGCTTTTCGTATTTGTCACTTGGCGTGATGTTTGTGACGAGTTTACTTTTAGTCGTGCCAACCTTATATGGAGAATTAAAAACAAAATTACCACTGGCGATTATATTAGTTTCGCTACTTGCTATGGGCGTAATCTTTTCGTATTGTTTGTTTGTGCCAGGCGTTTTTGCAGCAGTTTGTATCTATTTATTTATTAAGGATTTTGGAGAAGAGGGCAAAACATATATCAAGTTTTTCAAGAAAAAAACATTGATTATAACAGGGATTTTGCTTGTGATTACAGCTTTAGGAATTGGTTATTTGTTTGTGCCGACCTTTTTTATTGCAGACCAAAGTAATTTAGTAGAGGCTTTGAAAAATCCAGGCGGAATGTACACAGAATTGTATGTTAATTTTGAGTTTTATGCTTTATTTGGAATTTTATATGTGGTTGACATGATTTTGAAAATTCGCAAAAAAGAGTTTAAACCAGAATTTTTAGATATTTTTTCTGGGGTGTTTGGAGCTTATTTTGTGGTAGTTTGGTTAGCCATGGTAACAGGTTTTGTTTCCGATTATTATTTTTTCAAAATTTACTATATTTTGTGGGTTTGTATTTTGGCGATTACGATAAAATTGGTAAACGAATATGCACAGAAAAAAATATGGAAATTTGTGCTTCCAATTTATGAAGGCGTTTGGGTTCTACTTGTGATTGGTACGATTATTTTTAAAGCAGGAACGATTTTGCCACAAGAAAAAAAGGAAAAATTGCCTAATTATGTGGGGGTGTATTTTGAACAGAATTATGATTACAAAGGTTTGATTTTTGCATTTAATAATTTTGCCAAAGACCAAATTGAAACAGCAGAGATTTTGAAAACAATAGAAGATGTTAAAGCAGAAAATGTTTTATTGATAACAGGAAGTAATTATGAAAGGGCTTGGACGTTAGCAATTAGTAATATGCGCTCAGACGGGATAAAATATAATGAAATTCTGGAAGATAGCACACGATATGAATTAAAAGATGGTTTGGCAAGAGAAAATGTGAAATATATTGTGAAAATAGGAATGACAGATGAAACGGCAGATTTGGACGAATATTTAGCGCAAAATCAAGAACAAGACCAAATTGAAATATTGCATCAAACCAAAAGATGTTATATTGTAAAGAAAAATTAAAATAGCTATTGAATGAAAAATGAGTTTATGATATAAAATAGGAGAGAGTATTTGAAAAAAAATATACACGACTTTGCTTTTGAAGATTTAAAGCAAGAAATGAAAAATATTGGCGAGAAGTCATTTCGTGCAGAACAAATTGCAAAATGGCTATATCAAGAAAGAGTGGAAAACTTTGACGAGATGACGAATTTGTCTTTAGATTTGAGAAAAAAATTGCAAGAAAATTATGAAATTGGAAAATTTCAAATCGAACATAAATTGATTTCTAAAGATGGTACCAAAAAATATTTATTCAATGTGTGCGATAGACAAAATAATTTAATAGAAACTGTTTTAATGCAGTATCATCATGGCTTTACTGTGTGTGTGTCTTCACAAATAGGTTGTAAAATGGGATGCAAATTTTGTGCTTCAACAGGCATTCCGTTTGTGAGGAATTTAAGCTCAGGCGAAATTGTTCAGCAGATTTTAGAAATTGAAAAAGATGAAAATATTCGCATCTCTAATATTGTGTTTATGGGAATTGGCGAGCCGTTGGATAATTTTGAAAATGTGATGAGAGCAATTTCGATTTTAAATCATCCAAAAGGTTTGAATATTGGAGCAAGGCATATTTCAATTTCGACAAGTGGTTTAGTCCCTAAAATTTACGAATTAGCAGACAAACAAATGCAATGCACATTATCCATTTCTTTGCATAGTAGCAATAATAAGATAAGAAGTTCTATGATGCCAATTAACCAGATATATCCAATTGAGGAATTGCTGAAGGCTTGCAAATATTATATTAAAAAGACGAATAAGCGAATTTCGTTTGAATATGCTTTGGCAAAGGATAATAATGACCAGATAGAAGCAGCTAAGGAACTTACGAAATTGTTAAAGGGAATGTTAGCTCATGTTAACTTGATACCAATTAATCCAATTCAAGATGGAGATTACAAAAAAAGTACAAATGAAAACATCATAAGATTTAGAGATTATCTAAATGAAAATGGTATAGTAGCAACCATTAGAAGGGAATTAGGCTCAGATATTAATGCAGCTTGTGGTCAGTTGAGAAGGCAAAATTTGAGACAAAAATAGAAAGGAACTTCTAAGATAAGGGGTGATATAAGTTTGAGAATTTTAGCAAAATCAGATATTGGCAAAGCACGTGACATGAATCAAGATAATTTTTATGCAGCACAAGAGGCAGATGCAATCAAATTGTTTATATTGGCAGATGGAATGGGAGGCTATAAAGGTGGAGAAATTGCAAGTTCAGTAGCTGTTTATAGTGCACAAAATTATATTTGCAATAATTTTGAAGGAATATCAAAAGAAAAACAATCTATTTTGAAACTCATTACAGATAGCATTGAATATGCTAATTTGATGGTATATGAACGTTCCAAAGAAGCAGAAGAATTAAAAGATATGGGTACTACTTTGGACGTGTGTTTAATATATAATAATAAGGCATTTATTGGTCATGTGGGAGATAGCCGAGTTTATCGCATTCGTAAAAAAATAATGCGAAGACTGACAACGGACCATAGTTATGTGCAAGGGCTTGTGGAAGACGGAAAAATCACGAAAGAAGAAGCACAGACGCATCCTAAGAAAAATATGCTAGTCAAAGCAGTTGGCTGCAATTCTTTGGTGGAGCCTGATGTGATTTGTAAAGGATTTCTAGAAGATGATATTATTTTGATGTGTTCAGATGGATTAACTAACATGTTAAAAGATGAAGAAATTTATAAAATTCTACTGGAAAATCCAGAAAATCCAGTAGCGGCACTCATCAATAGTGCCAACCGAGAAGGCGGTATTGACAATATTACAACCATTATCATAGATGCAACTGGCGATTGAGGAATTTGGCTTAAATAAAGAGGAAAAAAGGAGATAAAAAAATGAATCTTATTGGAAAAATGTTAGATAACAGATACGAGATTTTAGAAAAAATAGGAAATGGTGGAATGGCAACAGTTTATAAAGCAAAATGTCATGTGCTAAATCGATTTGTTGCCATTAAGATTTTGAAAGACGAATTTACAACTGATACAGATTTTATCAAAAGATTTAATTCAGAAGCACAAGCTGCAGCAAGTCTAACGCATCCTAATATTGTGTCAATCTATGATGTTGGAAATGAAGATAATTTGTATTATATTGTTATGGAGTTAATTCAAGGAAAAACGTTAAAGGAAATTATTGTAGAAGATGGTATTCTTTCTTGGAAATGGTCTGTCAATATTGCCATTCAAATTGCTTCTGCCTTAGAGGTTGCGCACAAAAATAACATTATACATAGAGACATTAAGCCACATAATATTATCATAACAGAAGATGGAATTGCCAAAGTAACGGATTTCGGAATTGCAAAAGCAGTGTCTAATTCAACCATTACAGCATTTGGCACAACCATTGGCTCTGTACATTATTTTTCGCCAGAACATGCGAAAGGCGGATTTACAGACGCAAAATCCGATTTATATTCACTAGGAATTGTGCTATATGAAATGTTAACTGCCAGAGTTCCATTTGATGCAGATACACCTGTTTCAGTTGCTTTAAAACAGGTGCAAGAAGAACCAGTTGAGCCAACTCAATATAATGAAGAAATTCCCAAAAGTGTGAATATGATTATTTTGAAGGCAATGCAAAAAGATCCAAATTGCCGTTACCAAAATGCTACTCAAATGTTAGAGGATTTAACGAGAAGTTTAAAAGAGCCAAATGAAAATTTTGTAGTCATACAAGCATCGTCAAGTAGTTCTCCAACACAAAAAATACCAACCATTTATGATATGGAATTAGAGAAAAATGGAGAACGAAAAGCCAAAAAAGTAGAAAATAATGAACCAGAAAAACCAAAAGGAAAAATAGGTGCTTTTTTTGCAAAACATAAAATTTTGAAAATAGTGGTTATGATTGTAATCGCGATTGCCTTGTTTTTTGGAGCAATGTTTGGCACATTGGCATTGTTTTCAGGCAAGCCAGAAGAAATCCAAATACCAAATTTAGTGACAGATGAAAACGGAAATGCTATGACATTAGAAGCATCAAAAGCATTATTACAGGAATTAGGTTTTACAAATTATGAAGTCAAATATGAGAATAGTGATGAAGTAGAAAAAGACCATGTGATAAACCAAAAACCAGTGTATCAAGAAAATTACAAAGTAACAGCAGAAGAGCAATTTATTTTGACTGTGAGCCAAGGAAGTTTAGATGAAGCTTTGGCAGAAAAATTGAAAAATACCAAAGTAAGATTGCCAAAGAAAATGATTGGCAAGAAAAAAGAAGACTTAATCAAAGAATTAGAAGCATTAACAGAAGATTTGGATGATGAAGATTTGGTTATAAAATATGAAATTAAGGAAGAATTCAATGAAGAAGTCGAAGCTGGAATTGTAACAGAAGTGGACCAAGAAGGTGGTACAGAAATTACATTAGATACAGTTGTGAATATTACAGTTAGTAAAGGTAGTCAATTTAAGGACGTGACAGTTCCAAGTGTTGTCAATAAATCGGAATCAGAAGCCAGAAGTGCTTTAGAAGGACTAGGATTAAAAGTGGAAGTGACATATGAAGAAAATGCTAATAAGAGTGAGGGAATTGTTATTTCACAAAGTGTAAATGCTAATAAAACAATTAAAGAAGGAAGTAATATTTCGCTTGTAGTTAATAAACAGCCCAAAAAATCAAAAGTAACCGTGAATGTAAATTTAAAGTCTTTGAAGAATTATACAGAGCCAGAGGTACCAAGTGTGCCAACTACAACAGATAATACAACAGATGAGACGAATAATACAGTAACACCAACAAAACCAGAAGTAAAATCTTCTAAAGTTGTTATTAAGGTTGGAGATGATACGATTTATTCGGAAACTAAGAAATTAACAACAACAGATATTACAGCAAGTTATACATCTTCAGGAGTAAAAGATGTTAAAGTTTATGTTGATGATGTGGTAAAATTTAATAAATCAGTGGATTTTTCAGGAGGAGATCAAATAGTAACAGTAGAATAAAAACAAATTAGAAGGAGAAGAAAAATATGTCAGAAGTATCGGTATCTATTTTATCCATTCCAAATGAGAATGCAGTTTCCATGTTTTACAATCTGGAAACTGCGAAAGTAGATTATTTTCATATTGATGTGATGGACGGAAAATTTGTTGAAAAAAATACATTAGAATTTATGAAAGAGAATGCTTTAACAATTTCGCACATTAGCAATGTTGGTTTGGATGTGCATTTCATGGTGGAAACGGTTGAAGAATTTATTGATGAATATTTAGACTTAGAGCCTAAAATTATGACTTTTCATTATGAAGCAATCAAAGAAAAAAATAGAATAATGGAAATTATCAATGAGATAAAAAGAAATGATATACAAGTGGGAATTGCCATTAATCCAGAAACTGAAATTGATTGCATAAAAGAATTTTTGCCATATATTCATCAGGTGCTTGTCATGACAGTTGTGCCAGGAAAAGGAGGGCAAAAGTTAATACCTGAAACATTACATAAAATAGAAGATTTAAAACAATATATCATTAATAATAACCTAGAAATTGATCTTGAAGCAGATGGCGGAATTAATTGTGAAACGGTTGAAGCTGTAAGAAATGCTGGCTGTGATAGATTGGTCTCAGGAAGTTATATAACAGATTCAGAAAATTATGCTGAAGCTGTCAAAATTTTAAGGGGGGAACATTAAAATGAAAAAAAGAATAGGAATTTTATTTTTACTAATGACAATGATAGCAACGTTTGTATTTGCCGCTTATCCAGAAGATTTAGAAAATCAAGAATTGGAGGATTTACAAACAACCACTTCCGATGGTGCTGAAGTAGGAATTGACCCAATTTCATTAGAAACGGGAGAAGAAAATAATTTAAATATTACAGATAATGATGTATATTTATGCGAAAATAATGTCAATATTAAAGATGTGATTAATGGAAATGTTTATGTAATTGCTCAAAATGCTACAATTGATCAAGCAATGATTTACGGAAATGTTTATATTATTGCTGAGAAAATTAATATTTTAAATGCTGAAATTAATGGTTCAGTTTATGTAATAGGTAAAACGATTTATTTTTCGGGATCAGCTTATGATGTGTATAGTTGCGGCTCAAAAGTAGATTTTGATACAGAATCTTATGTGTTACGAGATATTAGAGCAGTGGCAGATACCGTTAATTTAAAAGGAAATGTTTTTAGAAATGTATATGCAGGGGTAAATCAGTTGACAGTTGCAGAAAATGCGATTATTCATGGAACCTTAGATTATAGCTCAGAAAAAGAAGAAATGCTTCCAGAAGGAGCCCAAATTGGTGATGTTAAATTTCATTTAACAGAAACAAAAGAAAGAGGCTATGAGGACGAAAATTATGTATTAGAAGCTTTTACAGTTGCTTTTAAAACATTGATAGTTGCTTTGATTTTGATATTTGTAGTTACAAAGTTCAAAAATTTAAACAGAACAGAAAATGTTGGAATGGATTTACTAAAAGATACAGGAAAAGGCTTGCTTGCGTTTGTGATTTTTCCAATAGTGATTATGCTATTGTTGATTAGCATTCTTGGTACAGGACTTGGAGTTGTTACATTATTTTTATATATGGTTATTTTATATGTTTCAAAGGCGCTAGCTGCTGTTGAAATTGCGAACCAAATTTTATGCAAAATGAAAACAGAAACTCATCAAAATGCGAAATTAATTGGAATTTCGATTTTAGTATCACTTGTAATTTGGGGAGTAAGCTTGATTCCAACATTTGGTGGTCTTGTGCAAATAGTTGTTGGTTTAATTGGTCTAGGTGTTTTTGCAAGTCTTATCATTCAAAGAAATAAAAAGGAAATTCAAAATGAAAACTAAAAAAGAAGCAGAAGAAATCATAGAAATTCTGAAAAGTTATTATCCAGACTGTAAATGCAGTCTGGATTTCAGAAATCCATTTGAGATGATGATAGCAGTTATGTTGTCTGCGCAGTGTACAGATGAGAGAGTGAACAAAACGACACCAAACTTGTTTGTGCAATATGATACACCTGAAAAAATTGCGAATATGGATTTGGAGGAGCTAGAGCAAATTATTCATCCATGTGGATTTTATAAAAATAAAGCAAAAAATATAAAAGCATGTAGTCAAAAATTGTTGGACGAGTTTGGTGGTATTGTGCCAAATGACATCGATTTACTGCAAACTCTTCCAGGTGTTGGGCGAAAAAGTGCGAATGTAATTATGTTAGAAGCCTTTCAGAATCCAGTTGGTATTGCAGTTGATACACATGCTAAGCGAATTTCCAATAAGTTAGGTTTTTCAAGTCAAACAGACCCGATTAAAATTGAGCAGGATTTGTTAAAAGTGTTTTCTCAAAAGCATTATTAGATCGGAAGAGCGTCGTGTAGGGAAAGAGTGTAGGTTATAGTGT
>CAMSEX010000009.1 GCA_947057875.1 uncultured Clostridium sp. | reverse complement strand
GTGACTGGAGTTCAGACGTGTGCTCTTCCGATCTAAGAGGTGGAATTGTTTCTATTCTTATGGCAATTCCAGTCATTATTTTAGTTGCTAAAGAAGATAAAAAAAGTCCCCTAGCAATGACAATCATGTCCATTATTTTAGGAAGTATTATTGGCATGATAGGACGTTTTTTGAAACTAATGTAATTAAATTTTTTCGACTAACTTGGACAAGTTAGTCATTTTTTATAAAATCAAAAACGAGCTTCAATATTTTGAAACTCGCTATTTTCATATGGTGGGCAGGGTTGGATTCGAACCAACGTAGACTCTCGTCGCCAGATTTACAGTCTGGTGCCATTAACCACTCGACCACCTACCCATGTTTATTTTTTGGTGCACCATCAAGGATTCGAACCTTGGACCCACCGGTTATGAGCCGGTTGCTCTGACCAGCTGAGCTAATGGTGCAATTACCTTAACGCAAAATCTATTATAAACCAACATTTAAAATATGTCAATACCTAAATTTCAAATTTTACAATTTTTATTTTCGCATAAGAAAAGACTTACGCCATACCTGACGTAAGCCTCTTCCCTATACACTACTCATACAAATCTTGCATGAGCTCAGAAATCAATTTTTCATCAGCCTCCTTTTCTTGCTGATATTTTTGTTCTGATTGCTGCATTCCACAATTGTGCCCATAAAAAAATGCACCTATTGCAAATATGCTTGCAATCAACATTAGCTGTAAAAAACTAATTTCTAATTTCTCTTTCCGTCTCATTCCTCTTTCTCACTTTCTGTGTATTTGACCAAATAGTTCTGGTCATTTTTTCAAAAAAATACCAATGTATTTCATGAGTATGATAACACAAAAATAAATTTTTAGCAAGTTTTATTACAAAATAATACGATGCTCATACATCACTTCATTTACCTTCATTAATTTCTTTTGGATTTCTTCATACTGACTTTTCTCTATTGTTTTAAGGAAGTACTTCGCCTCTATGGTTTGTATAAAGTGATAATAAGCAAATATTTTCTGAGAATTTGGATAATCCATAGATATTGCTTCCCCAATAGCAAGGATACCTTTCTGTCTCCACAAATCACTCACTTTATTACAAAAATCCTTTTCTAATAAAAAAGCAATCGCCTGTTTCCAAGGTAACATTATTTCATAAGCTATCACATTAGCCAATATTCCGTTACTTCTTGGAAATTCCAAAAGAAACTCCTCAAAACCACTTGTAATGTTCCTCATTCTATCTGTTACATGATGAACATCACTATCAAGAATATATCCTGCAAGACATTTGACTTTTAACCAATTCGCTAAATCAGAATGCTCTCCAAATTTATCTTTCATATAAATATATGGTTTACCCTGACTAAACTGTAACATAGCTAAAGACATCTCCCATGATGAACATTCAACTGGTATTTCTAACTCTTGCAATATTTTATCTGCTGATACCGGAATCTTGATTTTTTCAGTCAGCATTTCTTGCAAAAAAACTTGCACATAATCTGCTACATAATCTAATACCTCGTAATATGTGGCTGCTGCCATAATGTCCTTCTGAAACCGTTGTACTTTTTTCATGTTTTCTTCTCCTTTAAATTATTATCTGGATACTAATTAATATTACTATAATAAACATAAAATATATATCATGTTTTTATTCTAAAGTCAAGTTGACATGAAAAAAGTACGCGAAAAGGACCAAAACCCATACTACCTTGGTTCTGGTCCTTTTCCACACATTCTATCCCAATTCCGGAGCTAACTCCTGGGAGGCTGCATCTGCAAAAGGAACACCATTTTTACGACATTCCTGAAAATACAGACTTGTTGCTTCACATACACTTGCACGCACCGAATCTGTTTTCACACCTTCCTTTTCAAAAAGTTCCTTTTCCTGAATAACCATATCGATTTCATCATCAATACGTTCACTCAGTAAAAAATCCTCAAAACGCCGAGTCTTTAATCCTTCTAACCACTCAATGTAACTATCTAATGTGGTTAAAACTTCCTCGCCTTTGATTTCGCCCGCAAAAATATCACGATGCAGCCTTAGTTCATTCTCTGCAATGCTGTATGACACAATGTCATCTTGAGACAGACCATTTTGGCTATCAACAAGAATAAAACCTGTGTCTTCCATGCGCCTTGCAGTAGGCTCTGCTGGCTCTTTAGAAAGCAGTTCATTTTCTTTTTCAAGCCGTGCATTTTCTACCCTCAGAAATCTCCGCTCTTTTTCCTCTGCTTCTGCCCGCTGTTCTTCTGCCTGAGCCTTTGTCTGCATCTCTGCATGCCTTTCGCTGCTATACATAGAGCCATACATTAGCCCCATAATAGCAACTGCTATCAAGAAAGTCTTTCCTACAAAAGCTGTCCAGTCAATCCGTTCCATAAATTTTTTGATTTTTTTCATCTTTTCTCCTCCTTGTAAGATGATGTGTGTGTTGTGTCCGAAGTCGGACACGTGGTTTCTAGTTGCTTCAAACATAAATATGTTCTTATGTTAATTCTAGCATATTTTTCCAAAAAAGTCAAGTTTTTTGTATAAATCGCTTGACTTTTGCTTGGTTTTGTATTACAATAAATAAGCAATTTATGGTAGGTTTATTTTAACTTAGGCTTCTCCCCGGTAGCTTTTGATAAAAGAAACTGCAAATATCATAAATCATGAGATTTATAGCATTTTTTGTCTTAGCAACTTAAAATACTATAAAAGTAAAAATATTTGAAATGGAGGGTATTGATTACCATGAATAATACTACTTATAGCCCAAAAAAAGGCGAAATTGAAAAAAAATGGTATGTAATTGATGCTAGCGGTCGTCCTCTTGGTAGAACAGCTGCTGAAGCTGCTAAATTACTACGCGGAAAACATAAACCAACTTTCACACCAAATGCTGATTGTGGAGATTATGTTATCATTATAAATTGTAAAGATGCTATGTTTACAGGTCGTAAATTAGACCAAAAAATTTATAGACACCATTCTGGATACATTGGTGGAATGAAAGAAACAACTGCCAGAGTTATGATGGATACAAAGCCAGAAAGAGTCATGTTTATGGCTGTCAAAGGAATGTTACCTCATACAAAATTAGGTAGAAAACAAGCTACTCATGTGAGGGTTTATGTAGGTAGCGAACACGAAAATATAGCTCAAAAACCAGAAGTTTGGGAGGTAAAGTAAAATGGCAAAAAAAGATAATAATGTGTTTTTAGGAACAGGTCGTAGAAAAAAATCGATTGCTCGTGTAAGATTAATGCAAGGTACTGGAAAAATTACAGTTAATGGAAAAGATTTAGGTGAATATTTTGGAACAGAAATTTTGAAAGTAATTGTTAATCAACCTTTTGCAATCACAAATTCAGTTGGAAAATTTGATGTGGTTTGTACAGTAACTGGCGGTGGCTTTACAGGGCAAGCAGGTGCTGTAAGACACGGAATTGCAAGAGCATTAGTTGAAGCGAATGGCGAATTTAGAGCAAATTTGAAGCATGCAGGTTTCTTAACAAGAGATCCTCGTATGAAAGAAAGAAAGAAATATGGATTGAAGAAAGCAAGAAAAGCTCCTCAATTCTCTAAGAGATAGTCAAAAATTTCACAAAAAATCGGTAAAATTAATTACCGATTTTTTTATTCTCTTTCTTGCTGGTATTCTTCTTTGCTTGGAAAATGTATTTCAGGAAGTTGTTGCAATTTCTCATCATATTCCTCATCTGTTAATCTACTATGAACATCAAATTCAGGCCAACGAACTACCTTATTTTGAAAAACAAACACCTTATCATGTACTTGTAATTGATGTTTTCCTTGAAAATTAGTAATTGACAAACACTGTGTAAACTCAGGCTCTTCATTAAATTTAATCTTCAAACTTACATAATCTAACCAGTCATCTATACTATCATAATATGGCATATGTTCCATTTTTTCCAAAAAATTAGGATGCATTCCACAGATAACTTTTCTTTCTCTAAAAAAGCTATCTCTTCGCAGATTTATCGATTGTAAAACACTTGCTTCATTTCTATCCCTATCTTCTTTTCTAATTCGATTCATCCATTCTATTTTATCTTGCAACGTTACAGTAGCTTTTTCATCTGGCTTGCAATATGGCGCTACTCCTATTTCTTGCATATTTGAAATAATCAACTTTGGTCCTACATTTCTCGTTAACGGATTATTCATTAGATTCTGTTCTTTTTGTGAAAAATCAACTATTTCATAATCTTCTCCATCTATCTGATTGATATATTCTGCAATTGCTCTTTGTTCTTCCATCGTAGAAGCTGTATAAATAACAATTCCTCTTTCTAAATGGCTTGACACAATTTCCAATCTCTTCATCTGTTCTGACTCAATCTGCGGTTTCGTTAACATTTTATTTTCTCACTTTCTCTTATTATTGCAATCACTTCGGGAATTTTTTGCAAATTACTTTTTCTGCCCATATGCCCGATATTTGGAATCATTTGCCCAATTCCAGCAATATTTTCCACATGCTTTTGCAAAATCTCAAAAGGCACAATATGGTCATTATCACTATAAATGCAATACCTCTTCTCCACCTTTTGCTTAAAATTTTCCAATTCCTCTTGCGTTGGCGCTACACTTTTCACTGCCTCATATAAATCTTCTCTTCCTTCCACTTTATAAATGTTGCTAAAGCCAGCAAGCCCAATATAGAGTTCGATATCCAAATTATGCTCTTGCAAATATTTAATGATAAACGGATTTCCTGCTGAATGCGCCACCACTATCAATTCTCCTTGCAATTGGTTTCCTAATTTCCCCATTTCTTCTTTCCAAATAGAATATCTCAATCCTTCTCGCGGTGGCAAATTTGGCATAATAACCACATATTGCATCTTCTCCAATTCTTCTTTTATCCAATGAAATATTTGTGGTATTCCATTATAGCCATGCAATAGCAAAATTTTTTTCATCCTTCTCCTCCCTTCATTCATTATACTATTTGCATTTGTCTTTGTCAATCTTTGAAATTACGGTTGAAAAACTTTTCTTTTTATTGTATACTATTGTTATAAAAATTTTAGGGGTGGATTATGAAACAAAAAAATGATTTTACAAACCAATATAACAAAGAAACTAGATACAAATTAAACACAAAATGGATTATCATCATTTTTATGATTATTTTGATTTTATCTTTTTTCTATGTCAAATATGTTAAAAATTTAACTTATAAAAATATTTATCATACAATTACTGAACTGAGTGAGCAAACAGCTACTCAATTAAATCTGGCTATCAATGACCAAAAAAAATTTGTTGAATTTATGGTAGATTCTATTGATCGAGGATTTTTTAAATCAAAAGACGAAATCTTTGAGCGATTTAAGGGTGATTTAGAAGACTACAATTTTACAAGACTTGTTATTCTTGATGAAAACGGCAATGGTACCACAAGTGATGGACATCTTGTACAAAATTATGCCAATATCCAAGAATTCTTCCAGCAAGACACTGTATATCTTTCTGAAAATCGACCAAGTACAGTTTCCAACAATCAAGTCAATATTTATTCCAAAACTTTTAAACTAAATGGGCAAAAATTGGTATTGTTTGCAACTATCAATACATCAGATTATAAAGAAATTCTGCTAAGACGTTTATTCAATGGCGATGGTGGTACTTACTTAATCAATAATGATGGTATTGTATTGATTGATTCTTTTGATGTTATAAAAAAAAATAATGTCAATTTATATGATTTTTTTAAAGCCTATTACCCTACTATCAACGCAGATAATTGGGAAAAAATCAATACCATGCAAGAAAATATTAAAAAATTACAAGTAGGAACTTTTGATGTAAAACTTGGTAAAAACATTTACTTTCTACATTATGAAAAAGTAAATGTTAACGACTGGTATATTGTAACCATAGCTCCAAACAGCATCATTGGAAAGGAATTAACTTTATTTTTGTTATTGTCCATTGGACTTTGCTTGCTTATTAATTTTATTATCATGGGAATTTATATTTATATTGACCTTTCCAACCAAAAGAAAAATCGCAAATTATATAAAGTTGCTTATATTGACTCAATCACTTTGCTTGGCAATTCACTTTATTTTAAAGAAAATGGTTCAATATATTTACAAAATACAACTAAAAACAAATATATCATCACTCTTGATATTAATAAATTCAAAGCTTTAAATAATATTTATGGTTATGAATTTTGCAATCAGATTTTAAAAACACTTGGCGAAAAATTAAAACAAATTTTGCCTACTGACAACATCACTTGTCGCATTTCCAATGATGTTTTTGCAACGCTTTTTAGCTATTCAAAAAATATCAATCAACTCTTAGACAACATTTTTCATAATGCTTCAAAACTAACTATAAATGGAACTGAACTTCATGTAAATCTAGCCATTGGTGTTTATAAAATCCATCAAAACGATACCGATATTAACAAAGTCTTAGATAAAGCTTATATGGCTCGCTCTCAAATAAAAGGCTTATATGATGCTAATTATTACATTTTTGATGATGTATTAGAAAATGAATTAATCGAAGAACAGAGAATTGAATCTTGCATGGAACAAGCATTAAAAGACAATGAATTTGAAGTATTTTATCAACCTAAAATTTTTACCAATACAGAAAAAATCGCTGGTGCCGAAGCCCTAATCCGTTGGAGAAGAAATGGAGAAATCGTTCCTCCTAATAAATTTATTCCTTTATTTGAAAAAAATAAATTTATTACAAAGCTAGATTTTTATATTTTTGAACAAGTTTGTAAAGACCTAGCTAGTTGGAAACAAAAATATGACTTTATCCCAAAAGTTTCCATTAATGTTTCAAAAGAGCATTTTGTCAATGAAAACTTTATTCAAGATTATGTAAAAATTACAGAGCAATATCACTTAGAACGCAGTCAAATTGATTTAGAAATTACTGAAAGCGCAACTATTGACGCTAACATTGATATTTTAAAAATCTTGAATCACATTAAAGCACAAGGTTTTACAATTTCTATAGACGATTTTGGCACTGGTTACTCTTCTCTTAGTATGCTACAAAACATGCCAATTGACATTATCAAAATTGATAAAATCTTTATTGATAAAGCAGATTTAAGCAATCATAATAACATTATCAATTATATTATGTTTCTTGCAAACCGTCTTGGCGTAAAAACGATTATAGAAGGTGTTGAAACACAAGAACAAACTAAATTTATCCGAGAAATAAAATGTGATATGATTCAAGGATATTATTATTCAAAACCAATTCCGAAAGAAGATTTTGAAAATTACTTTAATGAACATAAATAAAAGAACTGCAAATAGGATGCAAATTAAAAAAGTGAGCGAAATTTTTAGTTTAACCCAAAATCTCGCTCGTTTTTATTTTTACAGCTCTTTAATTCATTTCTACTGCGCCGACTAAACTGTTAATATCTTCCACTTTATTTTCTTTCATATATTCCTCAATTTGTTTAATCACATAAATACTTGTTTCTGGATCAATAAAATTTCCACAACCAATTGAGATACATTTTGCACCAGCCAACATATACTCTATGGCATCTTCTCCAGTTACAATACCACCTAATCCCATCACTGGAATTTTAATTTTTTGTGCAATTTGGTAAACCATTCTAACGCCAACTGGTTTTATAGCAGGTCCAGATAGTCCCCCTGTATTGTTCGCCAAAATTGGCCTGCGTTTTTTTACATCAATTTTCATAGCAAGTAATGTATTAATTGCCGAAACAGCGTCTGCTCCTGCATCTTCTGCACCTTTGGCTGGCATTGTAATATCTGTTACATTTGGGGTCAATTTTACAATCAATGGCTTATCCAAAACTCTGCGAACTGCGCTCGTTGCCTCTTTTACCCCTTCATACGTTGTTCCAAAAGCCATACAGCCAGCATGTACATTAGGACAAGACAAATTCAGTTCCACTCCATCAATATCTAATTTATTCGCAAAACGACAAACTTCGACATATTCCTCTAAAGTACTTGCCCCAACATTCAAAATAATGGGAGTATGAAACTGTTTTAACCATGGCAAATCTTCTTCCGCAAAATGCTCAATTCCCGGATTTTCCAACCCTATCGCATTCATCATTCCACTCGCTGTCTCACATACACGTGGTGGCTTGTTTCCGCTACGTGGCTTTAGAAAAGTTCCTTTTGTAATAATCGCTCCGAAGTTTGCTCAAATCGATATATTCAAACATTTCACGTCCATAACCAAATGTTCCGTGATGCCACTGTCACAGGATTTTTCATTTTAATCCCAGCAAAATCAATTTCTGTTTTCATAATTTTCTCCTTTAACTTCTTTTTTTAAAACTCTACTTGATTTACATCAAATACTGGCCCATCTTTGCAAACATGCTTATATCCATCTGAATTTCTATCTTTCACAGCACACCCTAAGCAAATTCCGATTGCACATCCCATTCTTTCCTCCAAAGAAACTTGAGCAGGAATGTTGTTTTGGTTTGCAAAATCTCGAACTGCTTTTAGCATTGGAAGCGGTCCACAAGCATAAATGCAATCTGGTTTTTTCTTTTTGCAATCTTCTTTTAAATAATCAATCACAAAACCATTTTGTCCATAACTTCCATCATCTGTTGCAAGCACAAGTTTGTTAGAAACCTGAAGAAATTCGTCTTCTAGCACAACAAAATCCTTATTTCGGAAACCTAAATAAGTGTTCACATTAGCATTTTTACCTGCTTGTCTTGCTAATTCATACAACGGAAAAATCCCAATTCCTCCACCAATAATTGCTATATTTTTGTAATCTTCAAATTGAAAACTACCTTTTCCCAAAGGTCCTATTACGCTAATTTTATTGCCAACTTTCTTTTGTGCTAAAATTTCCGTTCCTTTTCCTCTGACTTGAAAAATAAACTCTAATTCATTTTTCTGTTTTTCTATCTTATGTATGCTAATTGCTCTTCTTAAAAAAGGTTCCATATTATCATTCACTCTAATTTCCAAGAATTGCCCTGGCAAAGCTACTTTTGCCATTTCTTCTGACTGAATAACAAATTTAAAAATATCATTTTTTAGTTGTTCTTTTGCAACAATTTCTACACTCCTACTAAAAGACATCGCTTCCTCCTTCATATTATTTTATTTATTATATTATATTTCTTCTGAATAATCAAGGTAAAAATCAAAATTTACAAAAACTCCCGCACTGCAGTCTGCAGCGCAAGAGTTTATTTTTTCATAAAAAAACTTTTCAATTTTAAGCATATTTTTTCAAAAATAGACACTTTATACTCTACCAAAGCTTGCTGTAATTCAACATTTCTTTCTATCCTTTCTTTTTGGCTTTCCTTTTCTTCAAAAATCTTATCTGGACTATATTTCTCTCTTATTTTTTCTTGCAATTTCTGTTCGTTCTTTTTTGCGATTTCATCATATTCTTTACGTTGTTGCTCATTGCACCAATAATTTCTATAAATTAAAGAAAGTATAGTAAGTGTTTCATCTAAGAAACCTTGTTCTTCTAATTTTCGGTTGATATCGATTGATGGAACTTTATGTTTTGTATCACAATTATTCTCAATAAAATTTAGAAAATTTTGAGGAATTCTACAGAGCAAATTCTCATCTGTCTTCTTCAAAATTATTCTAACTTCACTCAATGCTTTTTCATAATTTTTATTTATCATACCCCATATATTCCTTATTTTCTTCTTTTATAGGTAGCATTTGTTTAATCGCTATCATTGCATTTTGCAATTTTGACCAAGGAGTTTTCTCTGCAATTTGCTTAATATCTTCTCGAACAAAACAATTTTTAGCAAATCTCGTATCCAAAAACACTGGCGCATCTTTAACAGATTGCCACCTATCTTTATAAATTCTTTTGTCTCCTTCATTGTCAAAAAATACATTTAACAGTCTATCTACTTTTTGTTCTTCTGTGCAATCAGTCTTTTTTAGTAATGCTATTTCTTCTTTTTTATAATTTGGATTTAATGTCATCTCTCGCACAGACTTTAAGAAACTACCATACAAAAATACGTTTTGTTTAATAATTTCAGGGTCAATTGAACCATTAGACATCCTAAATTCTATTGTATTTTTCTTTTCATTTCCTATATTTGTTTTATTCAATCCTTGATATCTTTTTGGATTAGGAACACCAAACCTATTTATTATTTTTTTGAATTTTCCCCATTTTTTATAGGAAACTTTTAATTTATTTTTATTAATAGCATCCAATATTTTTTGTCCTGATGGACTTGCATAGCCCTTTCTACGTTCAATAAATACATGAATTGCATTATTATATAATTTTATTGGAAATTTAGCTATTTCTTTTAGCGTTCTTACTGATAATAAATTTCCTCTTAAATCGATACTTGGTATTAATTCTTGTTTTACTGCATTTCTTCTTATCGGATTATTTTCAGCATTACACATTTTATAAATTAACTCTTCGCAGTCAACCCACAAATGATCCAAGTTTTCCATCATTTTTGAATTCTGCAATAATTCAGTAGCGTCAAAATGAACATGACATCCTGATTTTTCGCCTGCTACTGGTTGTCTGCCATTTTCATCTGGATATTTTTTGATATGCTCACACATTTTTTTTAGGTTTTCCCAAGTTTGTTCAGAATCGTCCAATATTCCTGACACACATTCTGCATCTACAGTCATATCTTCTCGTGTTTCATATCCAATGCTTTTCAAAAACTTTTGACTTTCTGCAGAATGATACAACTTTTCCTTATTTACATTATTTACTTCGATTTCAATTCCAAATCTAAAATGCTCAGGAAAACCTAATTTTGTATTTCCTTTTTCAAATTTCATTTGCATTTTTTCCCCTTAAAATGTTAAAAAATCCCTACAATTTCTCCATTGTCGTCCACATAAATATCTTCTGCCGCTGGCACTTTTGGAAGTCCTGGCATACTCATAATTTTTCCAGTTTTGACAACCACAAATTCGGCACCCGTTTTCAAATTAACTTCAGTTACATGAATTTTAAATGGCTCCTTACATTGCAAATTTTTCGCATCATCTGAGAATGAATATTGCGTTTTTGCAATACAAACTGGATAATTTTGATAGCCCAATTTTTCAATCTGAGCAATTTCTGTTAGCGCTTTTTCTGTATATTCTACGCCTTCTGCGCCATAAACTTTACATGCCACTTTCTCAATTTTTGTTTTAATATCATCTTGCTCTTCATAAACAAAATGAATATTTTCTTTTTCTGCCACACTCATTACCTTTTCTGCCAAATCAAGTGCACCTTCTCCACCTTTCGCCCAAACTTCTGCCAAGCTCAAAACAACTCCAGCTTCTTTCAACTTGTCAGACAAAAATGTTATTTCTTTTTCTGTATCGGTCGCAAATTTATTAATCGCAACAACTACATTAATTCCATATTGATTTTTAATATTATCTACATGCTTTAACAAATTTTCAATTCCATTTTCTAAGGCTTCCATATTTTCTGTTTTACAGTCTTCTACGCCCAAACCTCCATGGTATTTTAAGGCCTTTAATGTTGCTACGCAAACTGCAGCAGATGGCTTCAATCCTGATTTTCTACATTTAATATCAACAAATTTTTCTGCTCCCAAATCGGCTCCAAATCCTGCTTCTGTTACCACATAATCACCAAGTTTCAAAGCCATTCTTGTTGCCATAATACTGTTACATCCATGAGCAATATTAGCAAAAGGTCCACCATGAATAAATGCCAAATTATGTTCTAATGTTTGTACAATATTAGGATGAATTGCTTCTTTCATAAGTGCTGTAATGGCGCCTTGTGCCTTAATATCACGAACTGTTATTGGATTACCTTCTTCATTAAAACCAATAGTTATGTTCCCTACTCTTCTTTCAAAATCTTTTAAATCATTTGATAAACATAACACCGCCATAATTTCTGAGGCAACAGTTATATCGAATCCATCTTCTCTTGATTTCATCTTTTTCTCTTTGGAAAGACCAACCTCGATTTTACGAAGTGCCCTATCATTTAAATCCATACATCTTTTCCAAATAACTTCTTTGAAACCTAATTTATTTCCATAAAATCTATGATTATCAATCATGGCTGAAATCAAATTATTGGCAGCAGTAATGCTATGAATGTCTCCTGTAAAATGCAAATTAATCTCGTCCATTGGTGCAATTTGCGCATAACCTCCACCAGTTGCTCCACCTTTCATGCCAAAAACTGGTCCTAAAGAAGGTTCTCTTAGCGCCAAAATTGACTTTTTACCTAGTCGATTCAAACCATCCGAAAGTCCAATTGAAATGGTAGTTTTACCTTCTCCTAACGGTGTCGGATTAATAGAAGTCACCAAAATCAATTTTCCATTTTTTTGATTTTCCACCTTTTTCATTAATTGGTTGTCCACTTTTGCTTTATATTTTCCATAAGGAATCAAATCGTCTTCTGTAATTCCAAATTTTTCTGCTACTTTTGCAATTTTTTCTAATTTCACACTTTTTGCAATTTCAATATCATTCATTTTTTTATTCCTTTCTAACCAAACTTTTATATAAAAATATTTATTAATTTTGAAGTGATTTGTGGGGACTGTTCAAAAATTAGCAAAATCTTCGATTTTGCTATAATTTTTAGAATGGGGAAAATAGAAAAATTCATAAATATTTTGGTTTTATTTTCCAAAGTTATATAATTGCTCCTACTACAACACCCAAAATTGCCCCCACAAATACCTGTATCGGTGTATGTCCTAAAACTTCTACTAATTTTTCTTGCACTTCTATTGTCGTAAGTCCCGGCGTTTCTAAAATTTTATTCAAAATTCGAGCTTGTTTTCCCGCAGCTCTTCTTACACCTGCCGCATCGTACATAACTACAAATGCCATTACCATCGCTATCGCAAAGATTCCACTATCAAATCCATATTCTTTTCCAACACAAGTTGCTAATGAACAAACAATAGCTGAATGCGAACTTGGCATGCCACCTGCTCCAACAATTCTTCTGACATTTAATTTTTTGTTGACAACTAAATCTGTCAAAACTTTAAAGGTTTGGATTAAAAACCATAAAATAAATGGAATATAAATACACTTATTATGTACTATTTCATCTAAAATTTGCATACCCCTTATACTTCATTTGGATTGAAGTTTTCCTCCTTTATTTCATCATTCTCTTTTATCAAAATAGAGATTTTCTTTTCAGCCTCTTCAATTTGCTTATTGCATTTTTGAGAAATTATAATTCCTTCTTCAAATAATTTCATAGATTCTTCTAATGAGTTCCCTTCCTCATTTTCCAATTTCGTTGTTATTTCTTCCAATCTGTTTAGCAAATCTTCAAAATTTTCCTTTTTTTCTTTCACAACCATTACCTTCTTTCACTTAATCTAGTTCTACCATTCCTGTTTCTAAATTAACTCTAAAATAATATTTTACAGTTGCTGTTGCTTTATCTTTAACAGCCACTACATACTCATTTTTTTCATTGACATAATCAAACAGAAAATCAACTGAATCGTCATTTCCCCATTCTTTTTTGACTAATTCAATTGCTTTTTGCTTTTGGTCTGTTACACCTGGATTAAAGGAAGTATTATTTTTGTTATTATTGGTATTAGTCACTGGTTTACTTGTATTGGTAACATTAATAACAGCATTTGTAGTTTCCTTGCTGATTTCATTTGAAACTTCATTTTCTATAACTGAATTTTCCACTTGATTTTCATTTACTACATTTTCGCTTAAAATAGAGTTTTGTGTTTGGTTAGAATCTTCATATTCTGTTAATCGATCCACTTTATGTTGGATATCATAAATCATATAAAAAGTCACTCCAACTACAACAACACAAAGAATTGGTAACCAAATCTTTATTTTAAATTTACTTTCCTTACCTCTTTCTCGTCTTCCCATAATTTATTCTCCTATTCTATTATTTTAGCTCGCGCCTTTCCATCTTGAAATGTTAAATCAATTTCTTGATTTAGTTGTAAATTTTCTGCTTTTGCTATTACTTTATTTTTTTGTTGCACTATACAAAATCCTCTTGACAATGTTTTAATTGGACTCAAAGCATCTAATTTGGTTACTTCTTTTGAAAAACTAGCTTTTGTATTTTTTAGTTTTTTAGCCATTGCACTTTCTATTTTTTTGGCTAATTGGTCAATTTGCAGATAAGCATTGTTAACTTTTTGTAAAGGATTTTTAAAAACATTAGAATTCATATATTTTTCTAATTTTAATCTCATTAATTCTGTTTTTCTTTTGAGCGAAATTTTTAGTCTACTTTCATAAATTTGTAGCATATTTTTCAAATCTTCAACATCTGCTACTACTAATTCTGCTGCTGCAGATGGTGTTGGCGCCCTTAAATCTGCTACAAAATCTGCAATTGTAAAATCGGTTTCATGCCCTACAGCTGACACAACTGGAAGTCTTGATGCATAAATACTTCGTGCTACAATTTCTTCATTAAATGGCCATAAATCTTCTAATGAACCTCCGCCTCGAGCAACAATAATAACATCTACAAGATTTTTCTCATTCATTAATTGAATTGCATCTGCAATTTTCTGGGCCGCTCCTTCTCCTTGTACTGGAACTGGAAGCAGACGAATATGCACATTTGGATTTCGTCTTGTTGAAACATTGATAATATCTCGAATAACAGCTCCTGTGTTAGAAGTCAAAACACCTATTGCTTTTGGCATAAATGGTATTTTCTTCTTATGCTCAGCAGCAAATAGACCTTCTTCCTCAAGCCTTGCCTTTAATTCTTCATATTTGGCATATAGATTTCCGATACCATCTTCTTGCATTGCTTGCACATAAATTTGATAGACACCGTCACGTTCAAATACTCCAACACTGCCCAAAACATTCACTTTCATTCCATCTTTTGGAATAAAATTCAAATGCCCTGTTGCTGTTTTGAACATCACACATTTAATCAATGAATTTTCATCTTTTAATGTGAAATACATATGCCCTGTATAATGATGTTTGAAATTTGAAATCTCTCCTGCTACAAAAACACTATTTAAAAATTCGTCAGAAGCAATTTTATCCTTTACATATTTATTTAATTCTGTCACTGAAATTGGCTTAATTTTCATCTATTCTTCCTTTTTCATATTCAAGTTTTTGGTCTTTACAATGCTAGCTAAAATTCCATTGATAAACACTGGAGCTGATTCGTCTGAATATTTTTTCGCAAGTTCAACAACTTCATTAATCGCCACCTTATAAGGCAATTCTGCATATAACATCTCATAAATTGCAATTTTAATAAGACTCAGATTAATTTTAGAAACCCTACTCAAACTCCAATTTTCTTTTAAGTTTGCTTCAATTAAAGCATTAATTTCTTCCTTATTTTCCCACAAACCTTTTTGAATTTTTTTCAAATATTCAATGGTTCTTTTATCTCTTATTTCATTCGTTTCTACAAAAATATCAACTTGCTCAAAATTCCCATTTTCTTTTTGCATTTCCAAACCATAAACCATTTTAAAAGCAAGTTCTCGCATCGCCGACCTTTGCATCATTTCCTCCTAAAACTTATCAATAAAATCTTTTAAATTATCTTTTACATTTTCCTTATTTTTTTGAATATAATTTCCTAAATAAATTCCAGCAATAATCACTATAATCGCAATACACAAGCGATATAAACCTGTACTAATAAAGATAATCGCAATAATGGCACCAATGATTGCTCCTTTATATTTGTCCCAAAACTCTTTCAAATTATTTGAATTTTCCATGATTTTTCAACTTCCTTTCACCTACTATTTTTCTACACTTTCCTCACTTTGAGCTGTTTCATTTGTTTCTTGGCTACTTTCATTTTCTCCAGCAGGCAAGCCTTTTATTTTTTTATTCGTAATATTCTTTACTTTAATATTGACTTGTTTTACTTCCAAATCAGCTGTTTTATTTAAGGCTTGTTTAATTTTTTCTTGAATTTGAGAAGATACATCTTTTATCATCATATCTTTTGAAACCAAAGTAGTCACATAAACAATTAAATTATTATGTCTATCTAAAATAGTTCTGCTTGAAATTGCTTCAATTCCTTGCACATCTTTGACAACATTCGCAATCAAGTTTTCTAAACTTTCTCTTGAAATGACCAATTTTCCTGCTGTATTTTCTAATGTTACCCCATTTCGCCCATCATCTTCTTTGGGAGCACCAAAAAAGATACATTTAATCGCTAGTAATAGCAAAATAAGCGTTACCGCTAAAGTAACTTTAAAACTCAAATCACCTTGTAATAAACTCATAATCATTCTTGATACTGTTGCTATTTGTAGCACATCTAACATAATTAAAATCAATCCTATTGCCAAAATTCCAATCACAATAGAAAAAACTATTAATGCTAACTTTTCTAAAAATCTCATACTTTTATCCTCCGTTTTATTCTTCTACATTCTCAGCACTTACTTCTGTCTCTTGCTCTTCTTTTTCCGTTCTTTTATGCACACCTTGTACATTCACATTTACTTCAAGCACTTTTAAATCTGTCATCGATTCTACTGATTTTTTTATTCTTGTTTGAATTTCATAAGCAACTTCAGGAATTCTAGCTCCATATTCTACAATAATATTAACATCGATTTTCGTACTTTTTTCCCCAACTTCAACTTTAATTCCCTTACTTAAGTTCTTCTTTCCGCTAATCACTTCTGTAATTCCTGCAAAACCGCCTGCCATTCCATAAACGCCTTCTACTTCAGATACCGCAATTCCTGCATAAGTAGCCACTACATCATTTGAAATCTTGATGGTGTCATTTCCCCCAACAGCAATTTCCTCATCATTTCTAACTTCTTCATTTACATCAGACATATTTTCCGTTCCTCCTTTATTTTTAATTATCATTAGTATATCAATATATTTCCAATTTTACAAGTATTTTAAGTAAAATTTTCTTCTTTTTCCAATTTTCCGTTACACGCTTTTAAAACCAATTTTAAATCATTCCAAAAATCAATCTTTTTTGTGTCATCTCTAAGAAGGGCCGCTGGATGAAATGTTGGCATATATTGGATGCCTTTTTTCTCAATCCATTTTCCTCTACTTGACGTAATTCCATATTGGTCACCCAAAATATTTTTCAGAGCCGTATTTCCCATTAATACAACAATTTCAGGTTTCACCAGCATCACTTGATTTCTCAAATAATCCAAACAAGCCTCTGCTTCATTTTTCAGTGGAGTTCGATTTCCTGGCGGTCTACATTTCACAATATTGGCTATATAAATTTGGCTGCGATCAATGCCAAGACCTTTAAATGCTTGATTCATCAGTTTCCCTGCTTTTCCTACAAATGGCACACCTTGTTTATCCTCATCCGCACCTGGTCCTTCCCCAATAAACATAATTTTCGCATTTGGATTTCCATCAGCAAAAACTGTATTGGTCCTGTTTTGACACAAATTACACTTGGTGCACTTTTTTACTTCTTCCTTTATTTCGTCTAATGTTTGGTACATCTATTTTTTCCTTTCTAACTTTATAAATCAAATTGTTTTTTATTTTAATTGTTAATATAAATTTAATTTTTTACAAACTTATTACTGCTGTTGCCCTTTTAAAATGTTCCCCTTCTGTCCTTGCCGAATGAATTTTATCTTGATTGCAAACACTACAAATTCCACAATCAATGATATTACTTTTTTTTACTCCTAAATCCTCTAACAAAATTTGATTAATCAAAACTGTATCAATCATATATTTTATTTGTCCATTTTTTACTTCTCCCACTTCAATAATGTCTTCTAAACGATTAGTAAACTTAAAAATTTCACTACACAAATCTTTTACATCTTCGTCCACTTCAAAGTGGCATTTACGAATACTTGGACAAATACAAACTAAAATATTTTCTGATTTGCAATCATACCAATTTATCATTTTTACAACTGTTTTTTCAGCAATTTTTTGAAAGGTTCCTTTCCAGCCAGAATGCACATTTGCAATCACTTTTTTGACTGGATCATACATCAAAAATAAAATACAATCCGCATTTTTAGTAGTAAGCGTAATTCCTTTTTGATTAGTTATTAATCCATCCACATTTTGCAACTCTTCACTTAGTCTCACACAATCTATACATTGAATAACATCTGTATGTGTTTGTACTGGTTTTACAAAAGTTTTTTCGTCCAATTCCAATACCTTACTAAGTTGCAAATAACTCTCTGGCTCATGTTGTGAATTGCTACTAAAATCTAGATTTTCCCCTTTTAAAGTATAGGCATGTTTAATACCATATTTTAATAACTTTTTAAATTGTATATATTCTATATTTTCATTACTTTTATATACAATATTTTCATTTGAAAAATGAAACATTTTATTCCCCCATCAATTCATTCAAAATTTCTTGATGATTTCTATGATTAACATAGCAATAATCATTTCCTTTTATCGTTGGATGAAACATACAAATAGACTTGTATTGGCAATAATCACAACCAGTTTTTCCTTGATACTCATATGGTTTTATTGAAATATTTCCTGTTAAAATCTCTTGTGAAATTTGTTTAATGATTTCCTTTACCTTTTTTTGCAACTTTTCAAACTCTTCTTTAGAAGCAACACTCGATAGTTTTTCACTAATTTCGCCATTTTTTCCGACATAAACTGGCACTGCCATTGAATAACCATTTTCTAACTGATTATCCATCATTTTTATCACATTTACATCTGCCAAAACTAAGCCCTGCATCTTGAAATTTTTGCGGATTTCTTTCTCGATTTCCTCTTCTGATAAATTCTTTTTTGCCTTCACAATTGAGTCAACTAAACCTAAATATAAAATACCTGCTTGCTCCGAACTTTTCTGCTCTGTAATGGCATCTAAATAAGTAATTAATTGAATTTGTAAACCAGCTATAACTTGATTTAAATCTAATCTTTTTATTTGTGATTTGTAATCAATAATTCTGATATACTCTTTGTCATTTAATTTTCCTACATCAAGCCTATCAATCTTTCCAATAATTTCAATATTTTCACCCGTTTCTAACTGTAGTTTTATGGCATCATAATCCGCATTTTTAGAGCCAAATTCTAACTCATGCCCAGCCACTTCAAAATCACTATATCTTAAACTTTCAATAATATATTTTATGGATTGTTTTACAACCTTTTTTAGCCTTCTTGTCATCAGTTTAAATTTGGCAGAACTTGAAAAAATATAATACTTTGAAGTTTGCAAAATTTCCTCAATAATTGTATCTACAATTTCTAAAATTTTTTCTTCGCAAAGCGTCTTAATATTCAAATTTTTATTCTGAATTTCTTCAAAAAATACATCAATTACTTCATGCATAAAAGAACCTGTATCAATTGCACTTATTTGAAAAGCTTCGTTTTCTCTTAATTTTAAACCATACGTCATATGAAAAGAAAAAGGACATCTTTGATAATTTTCTAATCTTGAAATGGTCGTTTTCAAAGTAGTTCCATACATTTTTTTGATGTTTTTTAAACTAATTTTTTCTGCTTGATTTGTATAACACATCCCAGAGACAGCTTTTAAAAATTTTCTCTTATTTTTCTGATAAAAATAAAGCAGAATATCTTTCCAATTATCCTCTATTTTTCCGCTCTCCAAATATTCAT
>CAMSEX010000008.1 GCA_947057875.1 uncultured Clostridium sp. | reverse complement strand
CTGATAATCCAAACATCTCAAGTAATTCTGCAATCTTAGTGTTACATTGCTCTCTCGAAAAAATAACAAATTGCTTTTGAAATTGAACACTAAAAATCATCCCATGAAAAGAATTGGTTACAACATATTCTGCATTTTTGACCAACGAAAGAAATTCTTCTACTCCAGCTTCATAAAACATTCTATGTTTTTCTGCATTGGTTGCTTGTAAACTTATCTCAATTATTTTCCAACCATTTTCATGTGCCATTTTTTCTGCATATTCACTCATTTTATCATTACGTCTTCTGGCATACAGCAATAAATATTTTTCTTTTTCTAGTCTTGGAAAAGTTATTCTATCATAATCATTTGCTTCTAAAAGCAAGGTCGGATCAACAACCTTTTGCACATCTACCATTGTATTTTCTTTCACATAAGGAACCATCGCATTTTCTCTTAAACCAAATGCTTTGAAATTTTGCAAATGTTTCTTTAATATTGGATATGAGTTTTCATCAAAATGAGCATCCCCAAAACTAGCCGCATAAGAAATGCTATATCCATTTTTCATACAATCATAATTGGCATAATACCCATCGTCAAACCCAAATTCGTCAATACAAAATATGGTATCACTTCCACAAACAAACCCATCTATTTCCTCGTCTTTTATGACATCATTAAAATTCTGAGAAGTATATGTTTTTTTGGTTTTATTAAATTCTTGATGGTAAAATTCATCAAATTTTTTATAATTTTCTCGAATAGCTGGCAAACTCAATTCACACATTTTTCTTGCTTCTTCATCTTTATCCCACATATTTTTCATTGGATTTAATGGATCTTTATCCATCAGGATATCTGGGCAATAATCAATTAATTTAGCTTTCCAGCTACCTTCTCCTATTTTATTAATTGCTTGTGACAATGCCCAAGATTGCAAAGCTGAACCATAATTGGTAAAATTACAATGTATATTATAACTAACAATTCCAAAATTTTTCATTTTCCATTCTCCTTTTATTCCTTCCAATATGCTTTCATATTGTGTTTTCCATTTCTTTCTTCTTCTGATGGCAATGTCATATAATCTCCATACATATTGGTTAAAAAGGAATCATACTTTTCTGGTATTTTTATTTTTAAACCATCAAATTCCCAATCAATTACTTGATTAAAATATTCTTTTTTCTGTATTGCTTCATCTTTTTTTACAGTTGGCCAATTAGAAATCATATCTTGGCCATCTGCATTATTGTATTGCATACAAATTTTATTATATTTTTTCAATATAAAGCCAATTCCTAATATCTCACAATATTTTTTATAAATTACTTCTAATAGTCTTTTTAACTTGTTCTTTCCAAAAACTTCTTTTGTAGCATAATAGACAATTTGTCTTTGTTTTTTCTTTTGCTTATTGTATCTTTTGTCTCTAAGACAAGCATCATCTGGTAATGTATCATAAGCAAAAATATCTACAAAAATACCATAATTACTTATTTTTCTTACCACTTTTTCTTGTAATACTGTTCTTTTATCAACCAATTTAGCATATGGATAAAAATAATCTGTTTGAGTTGTATAATCCATTAAGAAATATTGACTATTTTCGTCATTTTTCAAAATCTCGATTAATTTATTATAATTTTCTCTTTTTAATCCAATATCAATATCATCATCCCACGGAATGATTCCTTTATGCCTAATTGCTCCAATTAATGAACCTGCTGTTAGAAAATATTCTATCTTGTTTTCTCTGCAAATATGGTCAATATACTTTAATATTGCTAATTCTATGTTTTTTATTTCTTCTAATTCAATTTCTCTCATCTTTCTATTTTCCTTTTATTTTCAATATATTTCTTAGCTTATTTTTATAAAACTCAAATTCCGGCATTTTTAAAGCAAATAAAAAATATAGAACATTAGGAACTGTTAAACACAAAATTCCATTTAATACTAATTGTAACCATTCATTAGATACTGTTATAAAACTTGATATATAGGCAGTAAACAAACATATTATTAAAGTTAAAGTTAGATGCATCATATGTAATTTAAAAAATTCTAGATAAGTCCCTTCTAAAACTAACTTATAAACATATTTGGGATAACTATATACATATAAAAATAGGTTGCTTATAATTGTTCCCATAAATATGCCTGCCAGTCCAAAAACTTGAACAAGAATCAGTGATGAGACAAGGTTAATAACAGCTTCAATTAATGGAATAAATCGATCTTCATAAAAAACTCCAGCAGCATCTTTAAACGCCATTGTTGTTTGTCTCATTCCTTGTATATATAAATTGACAAGCAACACTATTAAAACAAAATTATCAAATAAATATTCTGAACCAATCCAAAGTTTAATGAATGGTTGTATCATACAATAGATAGAAATAGCACAAAAACAAAATATCCATGAATTTACTAATAAAATTGACTGATATATTTTGCGAGCTTTTGATTTATCTTTTTCTATCAATAAGTTACCAATACTGGCCGTTAAAGAACTTATCATATTGGCAAATAAATTTTTTACTTGACCAATAATCATATTATAATTGGAATACATTCCAACTGTCACAACGCCCAAACTTTTTGTCATAGAAATAATGATATTATCTGTGCCTAAAACAATCACTCCTGCAATTTTATGAAATAATAATCCTTTTACTTTAACTGTAATGTCTTTTTTCAATTCTTTTGATAATTGATTTGCCTCTTTTAAATCTTTAATATAATCATAATTCTTATTCACAATCATATTTATCACTACATTTTCCAATAGTGCAAATATAATTTGATTGATTAAATAAAGAACAAAATTTTTTGTTAATATCACAATTGCTATTTGTACAAGACTTCTTAAAATGACAAAAATACCACTTACTGTATTAGTGATATAATTTTTCTGATCTGCATATAATACCGATCTCTTATAAGTCAACAAATAAGAAACGACAATACTTAATAAATATAAGAAAAATAACACTCTTATATTTTCTGGAATAGAAACTTCGCCAACAATTGTTGGTATCATTGGCAAAAGCAACATTCCTATGATGAAAATGATACTCGCAATAATATGATAAACATTTTTATAATATTTTACTAAAGTTCTTATTTCTTGTTTATTTTGCTGAGCCATAGGTTTATATAAATGATATACAATAGCAGAACCAAAACCCAATTCAGCAATGCTTACCATACTTAAAATATTAGAAAACAAGCCTCTAATGCCATTATATTCGGCTCCCAATTTTCGTATAAATACTGCTTGCGACACAAATCCCATTAAAATTGTAATAATATATAGCATAGTAGATGCAAAACTATTTCTTATTGAGTTCTTGGTTCTTGAACTTTTCATTATTTTTATCCCTTCTTTTCTAATATTTCTTCAATTTTTGCTATTTGATCAATACAATTTGTTTTCTTATCTTCTTTTTTCAAATTTTCTATTACTTTATATTTTAAACTTTCATCATCCATATATTTCACAATTCCGTCATATAAGCCTTCTGCTGTCATATTTGTTATAATACCATTTTCCATATTTACAAATTGTTCTTCTGCATCTGGAGTATTGGTTCTTACAATTGGTAAATTAAATAATTTAGCTTCGATTGTTGTTGTACAATAGCATTCACTCAAAGAAGGTTGAACATAAATATCACAATCTTTTATATAATGATATGGATTTTTCTTGGCCCCTAATAATATACAATATTCTTCCAAATGATATTGTTTTATCTTTTCCTCTATTTTTTTTCTCAACTGACCTTCTCCAATAACATACCATTTAACATGATATTGGTTATCAATCAACTTTTTTAATGCTTCAATAGCAAGCTCATAACCTTTTTCTGCACTAATTCTCCCAACTGTCAATATTCTTGTTCCTACATAATCATCGCAAAAAGTTTCGCCTTCTTGAGATAATTTCTCTATCTTTTCAATATCAACAATATTTCTCATAACGACAGTATTATCAGCCAATTTTTCATCTAATCTTTCTAAAGTTTCTTTGGTTTTTTGAGAGACACAACAAATTAAGTCAAATCTTTCATACATATCTAAATACGCCTTTACTTCTGCAAGACTATTATAAGGATTACTATGAATATACATTATCTTTTTTTTAGCCTTTACCATTTTATCTATATAATGAATTTGAAAAGTTGAATGATCAGCAATTGCATAATCATATTCTTTCTCTTCTGGATTCATACTCTGAATCAACATCTCTATTTTGGCTCTATAATCCTTAAAGGCATATGCCTTTAATATTTTTAGCACTTTTACAAAATCTAATCCTTTTAAACTTGACTTAAGTTGCTCTTTTAAAAGAACACATTGATTTACTTTTATTTTTACTTCTTTTGGTATTTCATTGCCATAAATATTCGTTTTATCCATTAATACTAAATCTACACTATATTGACTATAATCAATGTTCTTTAGCATATTAACTAATGTAACAGCAACACCACCATACCCCAAACTATTGGTCATAATAAATACTTTCTTCATACTTTTCTCCTTTATCCATTGAATCATTCATCTATTATTCCATATAATTTTTCTAATTCTTCTTTATTTTCTATACTTTCATCTTTTTCCAAATTTTGAATAAATCGCTCTTTTATTCCATTTTTATTTTCAATCATTTCTACAATTTTATTATACATCATTTCATTATCTTTGGCAAGATATCCATTTTCTCCATCTACAATTTGTTCTTTAAATTCATTAATATCAGTAGCGACAATTGGTTTGGCTAATGCTTTTGCCTCTAACATTGTAACTGCATATCCTTCAAATCTCGAAGTTGTCACATATATATCACAATTTTTCATCCATTTATATGGATTTTTCTGAGGTCCCACCAAAATAAAATTGTCTTGCAACTGATTTTCCACAATTTTTTTATTCAAACTTCCTTCTTCTTCTCCACCACCAACGACATACCATTTTATCGGATACCCTTTATCCACCAACATTTTGCACACCTCAATCGCCTGATCAATTCCTTTTTGTTTCACTAATCTTCCTACTGTTGTAATCATAATTTCATTATCTTTTCTTTCAATATCCAATTTTTCCTCAGCCATTTGGTTAATCATTTTTTTTGATACCATATTTTTTATCACCAAGAATTTCTCTTTATATTCTGGAAAAATCTCTTCTAGCACTTCTTTGCAATAGTCTGATACAGTCGCTATTTTTTGATAACTTGCAAAATATTTTTTATCATTTTTATAATCAAATTGGTATTTTTTATAGTTATTATGAATAAATCCAATTTTATTTTTCGCTTTCACTTTATCTGCATTAAAATAAATTGTTTTTCTTTCCAAAAATGCAATCGAGGCATCATATTCCTTTTCAATCTTGTCAAACATATGCTGCACATGTTCCCAGCCAATATATAACTTTCCAATCATTTTATAATACAAGCAATTTAACAAATACATAAAACTATGATAACATCTTTTCAAATCCAACTTCATTAAAAATCGAAAAGGTGCTAATTTCCTATTCTCATGAAAAATTTCATAATTCTCTGGTTTATTCAAAAGATTAACTTCCTTAGGCAAAAACTCCATAAATTCTCCATTAAACCTAAACAAAAATAAATCTACATCATATTTACTATAATCAATCATAGATAAAATCGTAAGCAAACTTTTTTCTGCTCCCCCAATTCTTAATGACTCCATTACAAATAAAATTTTCTTTTTCATCTATTTCTCCTCATAAATTCTACTCAAAACTTTCACTGTTTCCTCTATCTTAAACCTATCTGGAATTTTTTCCATTGCTTTTTCATCTCTTCTATTATCTGCTTCAAAAATTTTTTGTGCCCAATATTTCGGAGTTTCATCTAACGACAAAAACTCAACATTTCCTATTACATTAGATTCTCTTGCCACATTAGTACTTGTATAACATTTCAATCCATTTACTTGTGCTTCAACAATCGCAATACTAAATCCTTCAAACCAAGATGGCATCACAAAAATATCCATTGCAGAATAAATTTTTTCTGTGTCATCTCGTCTTCCTAAAAACAAAACTTTATCTTGAATATCTAATATTCTTGCTTTTTCCTCTAATTCTTTTCTTAGTGAACCTTCGCCCACCAATAACAACTTGCTATCTGAATTTAACTTTTGATATTCAAAAAATATATCCATTAAAAATCTAGGGTTTTTCTGTTCTTCTAATTTTGCAATTAATCCAATGACTGTTTCCTCATTTTTTATGTTACATTCATTTCTTAGCTCACTTCTATTGTTCTGATTAAATTGAAATGCTTGTACATCAATTCCATTATTTAAAACAAGAAATTTTTTTTCTCCAAAAAGCCATTTTCCAGCTTCCTCTCCACAAGCAAGTTTTTCATATTCAATATTTCTTGTAAAAAATCTTCCAACCTTATCCAAAAATCTTGTTTTTCGATAAACTTTCTGAATGCTTGCAGAGTGCGAATGGAGAATTAATCTTGCTTTTGAATATTTTTTTGCCAAAGTAATCCTCTCAAAACAACTAAAATTCATAATATTAAAATGAATGATATCAAAATTATTTTCACAATATATTTTCTTTAAATCTTTTACATACTGTTGATAGTTCTTTGTTCTACTTGTTATGCTTAAAAATCTAATCCCCATTTGTTCTAATTTTTCTTGAAAATATAACTTCTTATCATCAAAACCTAACATATAGATTTCAAATTTATTTTTATCAAGATTTTTACATACATTCACCAAAAATCTTTCAATTCCTCCCATATTAGAAGAATAACCTGTATATAAAATTTTTATTTTCTTCATAACAACCTCTAACTACAAACATTATTTCTTTATAATCATTCTTGGCTTATTCAAAACAACTGTTGCATCATCTGGCACGTCTTCAAAAACAACCGCATTAGCACCAATCTTTACATTATTCCCAATCGTAATATTTCCAATGATTTTTGCTCCTACTCCAATTAAGCAATTATCTCCAATCGTTGGTCCTCCTTCTTCTTCTCGATTAATACCAATTGTCACTTGCTGATAAATTTTCACGTTTTTTCCAATCATTGCTTTATCTGTCACAAAAATTCCCTTAATTCCATGTGGCAAAATAGGAGCACTTTTCCATTTACTTCCTCCATTCATTCGATGCCCTAAGGTAGCCGAATTAAAAGAATCACTTCTTTTTAACATAAATAAATAGTAACACCTCAATAACTTATTTGTCCTTGGATTACAAAGTTTCTCTTTCATTTCCCAATACTTTTTATGATTATAATGTGATAACCAATTATTAACTAATCTCTCTAATTTATTCATCTTTTACCTCTTTTATTTCACTTTGAAATAGTTAAACTTTATCAATAGATTAAAAATTATCATTTTCCATATTGGCTTATTATATTTTTGTCCTGTTGTCCCAAAGATTCCCTCTAACTTTGGATATACCTCAAAACTAGAAATTTTAATATCAGCCTTCTTTAATTGATGATAATATGCCTTTTCTAAATCTATTCCTTCTTTTTCATTGCATCGCTCTCCCACTCCATAAAGACATTTCAAATAATCATCCTTATAAACTTTAAAGAAATCTGTTTTACACCACTGTGCTTTATTAATACTAATAAACTCATTTTTTCCATTCTCTTTTGTACGCAAAATTTTTCTCCAATTTTTGATAAAAATTCTTCCTGTAATTTTATAAATAACATTATGCTCTTTTATTAATTTACTATTTTTCATGGCATAATCAATTAACTCAGCCTCACCATATGATTTTCCTAATTCTTTTACTTTATCCACATCAGGGGTCATTGAAATAAATTCAAACCTCTTTGATTTTTCTTTCGCCATTTTTTGATACTTTTCAAAATCAAATGCATATCCTGAATTTTCTATAAATATTATATCATCAAAATCTGTATTCATAATATATTGTTTAATGCGTTGTTCATATTGGTTTAATCGAAGTTTTTCATCAATCACATACACATCTTTTCCGTCTTTTAAAAAATACTTTTGGATTAATTGTACCTGTTAATAAAATTGCATTTCTCTTCATTTTAAGCCTCCAATTTTTTCATAATTTCTTCTGCCCATTTACTCAACTCATATTTCTCAATTACATATTTTTTAGCTTCTTTTAGCTTATTTTCATCATTTTCGATTGCCCCTAAAATCTTTTCTTTCAAATCTTCTGAATTTTCACTATCAAAACTCATCATTCCAGGAATAGCAAGTGGCACTCCTCCAATTCTACTACTCATGCATCTTGTTCCACAATAAGTTGCCTCTACCAAAGAATAACAAAACCCTTCTTCACGAGCCGCTGACAAAAATAAATCCGCCATATGATAATACTCACTCACATTTTCAGTTGGTGGCAAAAGTCGAATCCAATCTGGTATTTTCCCTTCAAATTGACTCTTAATTTTATTTTCTACACTTTCCTTATTTGTTGCCAATGAAATTGCTAAAATAATTTTTTTCTCATGAGCAATTTGTCTTATCGCTTTTAATGCTAAGTCAACCCCTTTTCTCTCATAATGAAAACCAAACATTAAAATCACAAATTCATCCTCAGCTTTTTTTGCTATATTATCAACAATATCTCCGTCTAGTCTACTAAAATCAATGGCATTATCCACAAAAGTAACTTTTTTTTTGTTATATGGCATACTCTTAGCAACAGATTCCGAACACCCAATATTCAAATCCCCTTCATACAATTTATAAGCAAATTTCATAAATTGCTTTTTTGGAAATGGATAATTTATTTTACAATGATTATGAAAATGTTGAACCAATTTAATATTTCTATGTAACATTCTAAATAACTTAATCGCCAATTGAGTTTTATGTTTGGCAAAATGTGAATACACTATATTTTCTGAATTTTTACTAATTGATTTACGAAGCACTTTCATAATACTTGTAATATCTTCTGCAAAAAATTCAATCTCATATTCTGACGCTATCTTTTTTATCCAATCAATATTTGCTGTTCTTTTAGAAAATAAAAACTTTACTTGATAATTCTTATCCCTAGCAATTTTTTCAAACGCTTTCATTGAGGCCATAAAATTTCCTTCATATGGTGCTGCATAATCTGTTATTATAACAATGTTTTTTTCCATATTTTCTAAACCTCCCTATAAAACCTCTCTAACTCTTCTACTGTTTGCTCAATAAAATATCCCGCATTTTTCAACTCTTCATATGTATCACGCCTGCTCAAATCACTATTTAAAATTATTTCAGCCCACTCTTTCGGACTTTTCTCCAATTCAACAAATGTCACATTTTGTGCAATTTTTACTTCATCTGTAATTACATCTTTTGACATAAAACATGGAAGTCCCGTACATTGCGCCTCCACACCTACAATTGGCAATCCTTCATACAAACTTGGCAATAAAAACACATCCATACACCAAAATAATTCATTCGTATTATTGCAAAATCCCATAAATTTCACACAATCTGTCAGTCCCAAAGTTTCAACTTTATCTCGAATTTCCTGCTCTTTTTCACCAATTCCAACCAACATCAAAACTGCATTCTCATTTTGTTTATGAATTTCTTGAAAAATATCTACTAAAAAAGTGTGATTCTTCTGATTCGTAAATCGCCCCACATTTCCAATTATCAACTTATTTTCAAGCCCAAGCTCTTTCCTAAGTTCATCACGTCTTGCTTGATTAAACTGAAACTTCTGGTAATCCACCGCATTATGAATAATTTTTACGTCACTTTCCCCAAAAAGCCATTTTCCTGCCAACTTAGAACAAGCAAAATAATGCGTCGCATACTTCTTCAAAGGCTTTTTAAACAAATCCCCAATCAAAATTTTCATTTTATTTTTCGACTGAAAACCGATATTATGTGAATGCGCAATTCTCACATTAATACCATATTTTTTCGCCATCTTCAGCACCATAAAATTTTTGCTAGAAGAATGCATATGTACCACTTTATAATCATGATGTTCTTTAAAAAATTGATTTAAGGCTTTATGATATTGGATAAAATCCCCATTTTTCTTAATCCAAATTCCCTTTAATTTATATAATGTACAGCCTAATTTTTTCACTTCATCTTCCAATTCGTAATCATTTCCATCATCTAGTGCCAAGAAATCAATTTGAACTTTTGAAAAATCCATATGTTTCGCATGTTCATAAACAAATTTCTGTATCCCACCTGTCAACAATCGGTCAACAAAATATAAAACTTTTACTGGTTGCTCCATTTTCTTCTCTCTTTCCTACTTTTTTAGAATTCTCTTTGCCAATCTTTTGATATTTTTATAAATACCCGTTTTCGCCAGAAATATTCTAACACTTCTTTCGCACTTTACTTTTACTGTATCTTTAAAATATTTCTCAAAAAAGTCTTTTTCTTCCATTGTATTGATATCTTTAAAAAATTCTTCTCTCATCGCTGGAAGTTCAACACTATGGCTCATTTCTTTCACATTTCTTACCAAATCTTCCACAGCCACTTCTTTCTCATGAAACTGCTCTTTTATCTCCTCAAAAATAGCTTGTCCCTTTTTAGAATTTACCAAAACTCTTGACGTTCCTTTATCATCATCCAAACTTTTATCGAATTTTTCAGCAATAAAACAATCCCATATCGTAAAATCACTTTCATGATATTGCTTTTTAAATGCACAATGATAACAAGATGGTCTATCTGACAAATCTCCAAAAAACGCTCTCAAATATGGATCTGTCTCCACTCCTCTACTATATTTCTTATTTTCGCTCTCCAATGTCATCATGGAATATTTAAAACCATATTTACTTTTATCTCGAAACAAAACTTTTTTCACTTCTTCATCTTTTAGTTTATATTTTTTGATATACTTAAAATATTTCTTCCAAACCAATGGAGAAGGTACTGCATGACACATCACATCAACTGTAATTAACTTCTCGTACTCTTTCCTCAAAAAACTTTTTAACCCCTCAATTTGACAAGGAGTTCCAGAAAAACATACATATCGACCTTGTTCTAAAAATTCTTTCGTTTTCTCAAAACAATTTCCCAAATCACTTTGTACATATTTAGAACCTCGAAAACATTGAAGTTCTTCTTTATTCTCAACAAATTTATGTACTACTCTAAAATTTTCATCAAAAGCTGCACCAAACACAACTCCATTTTTTTCTAAAATAAATTCGGCAATTGGTGTAAAAGCACCACCAGATGTGCTATTTTTTCTCACTTCATCATTTTTATGATTTAAAACATATCCTTTTTGCTCATTTTCTTTTTCCTTTCCATTTTTAACTGGGCATACTTTCTCACATAAACCACAATTAATACATTTCTCCTTGTCTATTACTGGATACAAAAAACCTTCTTCATCTGACTTCATTTCAATACATTTCTGTGGACACACACTTTTGCAAGCTGTACAACCAGTACAATCTGATTTATTTATGATTTGTATCATACTTTTTCTCCTTTCTTTTAATCTCAAAAAAGTTAATTCCTATACTTATGATTAAAGAAATTACAGTCACAATAATAAAAAACAAAATATTCTTATCATTACTATATTGTATTCTTACAATTTTACATAATAGCAAAGCAACTGGTATATGTACCAAATATATCATGGTACTGTATTGTCTTAATTTTGTATAGATATTTCTAGACTTTACATTTATTTTTAGAAATAATACAAAAATATTTGATATGAGATAGATCACTAACATGATACTTAATATTCTATAATCTAATCGGTTTACTAGCAATAGCAAAATTGAAGTTATCATAACTTTTATAAAAAATACAAAACTTCGCTTTTTACCAATATCATATTCCTCTATCCAAACCCCCAAATATATAAACAATAATGCTGTAGTCAAACCATTTCTCTCTCCTAAAATCACAAAATGTATATTTTTTAGAATCTCTAATATTTTAGAAGTACCTTCATAATTTAAAATCCAATATCCAATAAAATATAGTATAAATGAAATAATCAGCATTACTTTATTATTTATTTTTACTTTATTGGCACAATATAAAATGATTACTGCATAAATTGTAAATAATAAATACCATAAATGATAATCACCAATAAACAAAAAAATTCTTATTCTCTTCAAAACCGTTATTAATATATTGTCTGAAACCATCATTTCAGGCAATTCTATTAACCACATAACAATGGAAAAAAACAGATACATTTTAAAAATCTTTACCATATAAGAAATAATAATTTCTTTTTTATTCTCCGTTTTTCTCAATTTTTTATTTAAAAAAAAACCAGATGCAACAAAGAAATATGGAACTGCCATACTAGTCAAAATCGTAATTAATCCATTCTGATATCGTTCAGAACAAGTATGGATAAAAACAACAACAATGGCAAATGTGAATTTAAAAATATCAATTAATGCATAATTCTTTTTCATATAGATCCTCTCATAATTCCTTTTGAAATTCTATATAACAAAACTCCTGTTATCCAAGCTAACCCTATAGTAACAATCGAATTTATAAACATATTTTCTGTCATTCCCATTGTTCTTACTGGTCCTGTCATAAACATCATATGTGTAATGTAAACATAATAAGAAATGGTATCAAAGTGATTAACCAATGCGTTACCTTCTATTTTTACATTTTTAAAAATTTCATTCAAAAGCCAATAAATATGATAGGCCAATAATATTTGTGTTAAGCATACCACAATTGTATTATACAAAACAGTGCCATCCCAAAACTTTCTTGCCACAATTCTTACTGCAAATAATCCCATAATGGATAGAATCAACCATATTTTAGAACTTTGCTTATCTGTTTTGTTATTTCTATACACATATGCACTTATGTACAACAAAAGGTACATAAAAGTTCTTCCAATATCTTCTTTGATATAAGAGAATCCAACCGCTAAAGCCGCAATTATGACCAAGATTATTTTACTATGTTTCAATAACTTTTCTTTCTTTTGATACAATATTGGTGTTATCATATAACAAATCATAATCACTGTCAAGAACCATAAATGTTGAGCCCCTTGTACCCCGCCAAACACAAATTGTAAATCAAACAAGTATATCAAAACATACTTTATTTTAAAATGATGCTGAACCAAAATTTCCCATCCAAAAATAAATATCATAAAAACATATACAGGTATCATAATTTTAAAAAATCTATTTTTTAGCCATTCTTTTGGATTCTCAATTTTCTTTGTTCCATACAAATAACCTGAAATCAAAATAAAAATGAAAACACCAACATTAAAAAACTGACTTGTCATTTGAATATACCTGTTATCAAACTCTTGTACCAAATGGCATATAATAATCATAAACATAGCCACTATTCTAGTTATCTGTATCACAAAATCTTTTTTCATTCTATTTTCCAACTGCTCCTCTTAAAAACTCCTTGGATTCATTTCTAAATCCCTCTAACTTTTGGTCTACTACTTCATAATCAATTTCCTTTTCCAGCAAATTCTCTACATTTTCTTTACCTTCTAGCATTCTATCACTTAAATTCACAATCTTCAAAAGTGAATTCAATCTCGAATTTGTCGAAACTTTCGAATGTTTTTTATAGCGCCTAAACACAAAAAATTTCTTATGATTAATCAGTGAAAACACCGTTCCATGAAACGAATCTGTACAAACAAACTCCGCATTTCTAATCAAGTTTAAAAACTCACTTGGTCCAATATCAAATGGCGCTTCATCTGCAAACTTATCACTATATTTTACATACTCATCTAAATGGTTTAAAGAAACAATTTTGTAACCTGTTTTTTCCTTTAATCGTTCCGCAAATTTTCGATGTTCCACTGTTTTCCCTAAAAAATAACAAAATATGTACTTGTCCTGAATTAAGCGTTTCTGTGGCTGAATTGCCATCCATTCTTCTTGATTAAATAATAACGTCGGATCACAAACCAATTTCGCATCTCTTCCTGTCAGTTCCTTTACCAACTTTACACCCGCATCTTCTCGTACCGACAAATGCTCAATTCGTTTTAAAAAAGTTTGATATTGCATCTTGTATTTTTCTGGAACTTGAGACACGCCAAAACTTGTTGCAAACGAAATTTTATTGACATTTTGAGGAACAAAATTAAGTGTATAATAATCTGCCACAATATTAACTGGAAGCCACAATTGGTCGCTTCCCACCAACACATCTGTATAATTTCCTTCTGCACACACATCAGCCATCTTTTCATAGGCTTTTGACAAATGAAAATTTTTCTCAAATTCCTCAAATTTCTGATCTCTCATTTTAATATTTTGACCCAACTGACCATTTGCAAATTTGCAATACAATTTCAATTTCACCATTCCCATTTTGGCTTTGATAAAAGAAAAATTAAACAACTGGCTCATGTAATACTTTTTCTTACCCTTAGCAATTTCTCGATTTAATTTCTGCAAATTAATCGTCTCATTAGGAATACCGAAAGTTCTCCAAAATCTTTTGTGTCGCATATGCTTGTAGCATACTTCCATAATTATGTTTAAAATAACAAGATACAATTCCCACTTTTTTATCCATAACTTTTTTCTCCTTGCTCTTCTTTTTCAAAATCATGTCTTTCCAAATCTGTTCTTGATTTTCTAAATTTATACATATCTGCCAAAATAAACAACACTGGCGCAATGGCGGCTTCATGGCGAACCCAAGAACCAAAATCTGGTTCAAATGTCGCAGAGCCACATAAAAATCCTAAATATACATATAATGCCACATTTTTTGATTTATGATTTCTTTTAATATTTTTCAGTGCCATTACAACATAAAAAGTAATCATTACTTGATATGCAACATATGGCCAGTACTTTGGACCAAACATCATAAGTTCGATTGGTACCATCATACGAACCAGCATTATTAAATAATCTAATGTAAACAGTGGCAAATTTGAAGCATTATTTGTAATTAAATTACTAATATCTGTTCTGGCTTGCGTTTCTCTGGTTCTTACCCTAACCAGATCAGCATATTCTTGTGGCATTGCTACTTTAGCTATTGAAAGCAGCAAAAAATATCCAACACCAAATGCTACTATAACCATTAAAATATCCCAAATATTTAATTTATCTTTCATTAAAATAAACGTTTTACAAATCCAAGATACTCCCAACATAAACATGGCAATTAATATATAATAATCTCGATAAGAAACAGAGGCCCAATATAAAATTCCGAAAGACAAAACATATTTAAAATCATCTCTCAAAGATTTACTTGTAATCACAACATAAATCAACACAAAATATAACATTTGCACAGGTTCTTTTGCTAAATTAAAATCAAATATATTCAAAACCAACACTGAAAGAATTAAAAATATAGCTTGCATAATATCTAGCTTTTTTCTCAACATGAATATAATAATCAATAGCATGATATTCCATAATATTGTAATATATACTTCAAACTCTATTGGAGTTGTTAAATCAAAAAAGTTAATATTAGAAAATAATTTAGCAGATTTTGAATTGGCTGCAAGTTCTTCTTCACTTACTTCCTCATCGTATATAATGGAATTTTCGTCATTAATCATAGCAATCATTCCATTACCAACACTCATATCTACTAATACTTCTTTCATAATGGTATGTCTTACGACTTTTGCTCCAGCTATCAAAAATATCATTGCTGCTATTATGACTGTTGTTTTTACATAAAAATCTTGTTTAATTCTCATCTGTATATCCTTTCTAAAATCCTTCGTCTTACAATAATAGCGGACTATTTTTTATCTTAAGTCCGCTAAATTGTCATTTTATTCTACTTTGCTTTTTTATTATAGTAAGTATTGTAATATTTTTTATTAGCGTCAGGTATTTTATTAATAACTGTACCAATTACTTCTCCACCGATTTCTTGAATATTATTTTTAATTTTATTCAGCTCATTAATTTCTGTATTTCCATGTTTTAACACAATAATATTCGTATCCACAATTCTTGAAATAATAAATCCATCTGCTACTACTGAAACTGGTGGTGTATCTATAATAATCACATCAAATTCTTCTTTTAATTCTTCCAAAGAATCCTGTAATTTATCCGTTGATAACAACTCTGAAGACTCTAATCTTTCACTACCTGATGCAATCATATATAGATTCTCAATTCCTGTTTCATTCACATATTCAAATACATTTGGTTCTTTTTCGTTTTCTGTCTGAAGCATTTCATCTTTTCTGTCAATTACTTCCGCTTTTTCCACTTTTTCTATCTGTTTTGTCTCTTTTGAAGCTGCCTTTTTATTTGTTTTCTTATTGGTGTCTTCTTTCTTTTCTGTTTTCTTATTATCTATTTTTTCAGCAGTTCTCTTTCCTTTTGATGATTTCTTTTCATCCACTTTTTTAACTGTTCTTTTTGCTTTTGTCTTCTTTTTCTCTGGCTCAATAACTACTTCTACTACTTCTTCCTCGGTTTCCTTTTTCAATGATCTAAATCTTGCTTTTCCTTCTCTATCAGTCATATAATCCATATTATCAAAATCTTTGTTCTTCTTGCCTAATTTAAATAATCCCAAACCTTTTTCTTTTTTACCTTTTAAAGCAATCATGTCCATACTTCCCAATGTAGACCTTAAAAATTCAGATAAACCAGGTATTTTTCTTACTTTAAATAATTTATGTTGTCTACCTCTTCTCATATCAGCATCAATAATCAAAGTTCTTTTTCCAGCATTTGCAAAAGCAACTGCTAAATTCGCACTTAACCAGCTTTTTCCTTCCCCTGGTAAACTACTTGTAATGGCAACTGTTCGCAAATCTCCACCATCATACATATATTGCAAATTAGTTCTCAAAATTTTAATACTTTCTGCATATGGAGATTTTGAATCTTTCAAAGTAATCAAATCTTCATTTCCACTATATCTAGGAATTGATGCCAAAGTTGGAAGTTTTGTATACCTTTTAATCTGATCTGAATTGGTTACTGTATTATTGAAAATAAACATAATCATAATCACTGCAGCAGCCACTACAAAACCAATACCAGCAAAAATTTTAATACTTTTTGCAGAATTCATATTCACAGCTGTTGTTGCAACTTGCGCTTCATCAACCGTATAAATATTATCAATTTCATAAAAATTCTTTACTTCTTTTGAAAATACTTTCATAAACTCATTCGCAATTTGTGCAGCTTGCTCAGCATTCGTTCCTCTCACACTGATTTTATAAAATACTTTTGTCATTGGTGTTAATTCAATTGTACTTTTCAAAGTACCTGCTGTCATATTTAAGCCTAAATTCTGAATAACTTTATTTACCACTAAATCACTCTTAATTAATTCTGTATATGTTTCTGCCAAACTTGAAGGCATTGACAATTCAGCTGTCGAAACTGTTGCCCCTGCTTCTATTGACTGTTCATTTCTTGCACAAATCAGCGTTCCTGATGCCTCATAAACTGGTGTTGTAAAATACTCAATTTTTGCCCATCCCATAACGGCAAACACAACCACCATCACAACAATAAATATTTTTCGATCCCAAAATAATTTTAAAAATTGTTTTAACTCTAACTCTTTAATAACAATCCACTCCTTCACTATAAATTTTAAAATATTCTTGTGCCATCCATTCTATATCATGCTCTTTTTCAACTGTTTGTCTTGCCTGCACTTTTATTGTATTCAAATCAAACTCATTTTTTTCAATTTTTTGAATAATATCGCAATATTCTTGCTCTGTTTTGCAAATAAAACCATTCACTCCATGCTTAATTACATCTCGATTGCCGCATCACATCACTTACCAAGCAAATCTTTTCTAAGAGCATTGCCTCCAGTAATGTCATGGGTAATCCTTCCCACAGAGATGGTAATATAAAAATATCATTTTGATGTAATTCCTGAATTGCCTTTTCTCTATTGCACCAGCCTAAAACTTGAATGTTGGGTGATATCAACACATCCTTTAAATTTCCATCACCAATCCACATAAATTCAATGTCTCGAAAATTCTCCGCTATTTTGTTAAACAATTTTGGATTTTTCTGTGGACCAATTCGTCCTACTGTACATACTTTCAATTTCTTGGTGTCAATTATTTTTTCTGACTCATTTAAAATAAACTGTTCTAGTTCCTTTATATCAATACCGTTATTAATATATATGGCATTTTTTGTGACCTTTACTGCTTCCTCATACTCTCCCTTTGAACAAGCAATCGTTGTACAATTTCGTTTTCCTAATATTGTTTCAATCAGCTGATAAAATTTAATTTTTAATCTTGACTCATCTTTTTTACAAAAGGAGTAACTATGTGGTGTATAAAAAAGCTTAGTTTTCTTTGGCGATATCGCTAATCTGCCAACTGCTCCTGCTTTTGAGGAGTGCATATGTACGAGATCTGGTTTCTCTGTTTGGACAATTTTGCTGACCTCAAAAATTGCCTTTATGTCTTTTAATGGATTAATATTTCGAGTAAAATTTCGCACCTGAATTAATTTTATGTTTGAATCAAAATAATCTTCATAATTCTTTGGCGTTTGTGCTCTTATTGAGTATGCTACTATTACATCCATTTTTTTCGACATTCGGTTTGCCAAGTCAACAATGTAGGTAAAAACTCCGCCACCGCATAGCCTCCACTAGATATAAAATTTTTCTTCTACTCATTTATTCCCCCTGTGTTTTTATTTATTCTTCCATTGTGTGTTTTTTCTCTATTAAACGACATAATTCACGAATTATATCTTATCTTAAATTCATTTTACCACTTTATAGAAAAAAAAGCAATACCTTTTTTAAAATTTTATGTAAATTTACATAAAATTTTTTCTATTCTAAAAAAAGTCCTTAAACTTATCTGTTTAAAGACTTTTATCATAACAAACATTTTTTATTCTAGATTAGTACATTCCTCCCATATCTGGCATAGCAGGCTGACCGCCACCACAATGACAATCTTTTTCTTTTTTCTCTGTCATAATACTTTCTGTTGTTAAAATCATAGAAGCAACACTTTCTGCATTTTGCAAAGCCGAACGAGTTACTTTGGTTGGATCTACAACACCTGCTTTTTTCATATCCACATATTCTTCTTTGCTAGCATCAAATCCTACACCTGCCGCACTTGATTTTACTTTCTCTAAAATCACTGCTCCTTCTAAACCTGCATTTGTTGCAATTTGTCTGACTGGTTCTTCTAATGCTTTCAAAATAATTTTTACACCAAGTTTTTCATCATCTGATTTCATATCATTTAACAATTTTTCTACTTTTGGAATTACGTTAACATAGGCTGTTCCACCACCTGGCAAAATTCCTTCTTCCACAGCTGCTTTTGTCGCTGACAAAGCATCTTCAATACGAAGTTTCTTTTCTTTCATTTCAATTTCTGTTGCAGCTCCTACTTCAATCACAGCTACACCACCAGCAATTTTCGCCAAACGTTCTTGTAATTTTTCTTTTTCATATTCGCTCTTTTCTTCTGCTAGCTGTGCTTTAATTAATTTAACTCTTTCTGAAATGGCATTTTTATCTCCACTTCCATCCACAATAATCGTATTTTCTTTGCCAATTTTTACTTGTTTTGCTTTTCCAAGTTGAGCTAAAGTAGTATCTTTCAATTCCAAACCTAAATCAGATGTAATCACTTCTCCACCAGTTAAAATTGCTAAATCTTGCAACATATCTTTTCTTTTATCTCCAAATCCTGGAGCCTTGACTGCCACTACATTTAGCACACCTCTTAATTTGTTCAAAATTAAAGTAGACAATGCTTCTGACTCTACATCATCTGCAATGATTACTAATTTTCCACCAGCCTGTGTTAGTTCTTCTAATAATGGCAAAATTTCTTGAATGTTAGAAATTTTCTTATCTGTTAATAAAATGTATGGATTATCCATTACAGCTTCCATTTTTTCTGTGTCTGTTACCATATATGGAGAAACATAACCTTTATCAAATTGCATACCTTCTACCACATTTACTTCTGTTGAAGATGTTTTTGATTCTTCAATTGTAATCACACCATCTTTGGAAACTTTTTCCATCGCATCTGCAATTAAGTTTCCAATTTCGGTATCATTCGCAGAAATGCTTGCAACTCTTGCAATATCTTCTTTTCCATTAATTGGAGAACTAATTTCTTTCAATGCATTTACTGCTGTATCAAGTGCTTTATCCATTCCTCTTTTTATCGCTAAAACATCGCCACCAGCAGCCACATTTTTAATGCCTTCTTTTAACATAATTTGTGCTAAAACTGTTGCTGTTGTTGTTCCATCTCCTGCGATATCGTTTGTTTTTGTAGAAACTTCTTTTACAAGAGAAGCTCCCATATTTTCAAATTTATCTTCTAATTCAATTTCTTTTGCAATTGTCACACCATCATTTGTAATTAAAGGTGCTCCAAAACTTTTATCCAAAACTACATTTCTTCCCTTTGGACCTAATGTCACTTTCACTGTGTCAGCTAATTTGTTGACACCATCTAATAATTTTTTTCTAGCATCCTCGCCATAAATAATTTCCTTTGCCATTTTATACCTCCTATTTTTTATATCAAACTTTCTCGCTCCTGTGACAACTAATCCACAATTGCAAGAACATCGCTTTCTTTTGCAATAATATATTCCTGCCCTTCGTATTTAATTTCCGTTCCTGAATACTTACT
>CAMSEX010000007.1 GCA_947057875.1 uncultured Clostridium sp. | reverse complement strand
GACTCATTTAAGTACTTAGATAATGTTAGAAAGACAATACTAGAATTGCTGGATGCGCTTCCACAAAAGGGTTTGGCATTTGTGATTTGGGAAGATGAAAATATTAGAAATTCCAAACTTCCACAAAATGCAGTCAAATTTGGTTTGAATAAAAGTGCAGATTATTATGCAGAAAATATTCGTATTACAGAGCGTGGTTCTAGTTTTGATGTCCTTTTGCCAAATCGAGAAAAAATTCAAATTAAAACAAAATTATTAGGAAAATTAAATATTCTAAATATTGTAGGAGCAGTTGCTATTGCAGATAAATTAGGAATGACGGCAGAAGAAATCAAAATGGGAGCGAAATATTTGAAGCCTGTATCGCACAGATTAGAGTTAAAGCAAAATCCAAATGGAAGCATTATTATTGATGATGCTTATAATTCCAATATAAAAGGTGCTAAAATGGCGTTAGAAGTATTGAAATCATTTGAGGCAAAACAACGTGTTTTGATAACGCCAGGAATTGTGGAATTAGGCGATAAAGCAGAAGAAATTAATCGAGAGCTGGGAAAAAAAGCGGCAGAGAGCGCTGACTATGTAATTTTAGTAGGAGAAAAGCAAACTTTGCCGATTTTAAAAGGTTTGCAAGATAAGCATTATCCAACACAAAATACATTTGTTGCCAAAAATTTGGAGGAAGCTTTGCAAGAAATGAGGCGAATTACCAGCAATCATACAGTTGTTTTATTGGAAAATGATTTGCCAGATAATTATCTATAAAATAAGAAGGAGAACGATAGAATGAAAATTAAATTAGGGATATTTTTTGGGGGAAAGTCTGTGGAACATGAAATTGCAGTAATTACCATGTCACAAGCAATTTCAGCTTTAGATCCAGAAAAGTATGAACTTGTTCCGATTTACATTTCAAAAGAAGGTGTCATGTATACAGGAGACGATTTGTTAGATTTATACCAATATAAAGACATGGAAGTTTTGCTAAAGAGAAGTTATAAGGTTTGTGTGGTCAATGATGGAAATGGCGTAAAAGTAATGCGTTGTCCAGCGCCAATGATTGGAAAAAAAGTGCTAAATACGATTGATGTTGCGATTCCGATTATGCATGGAACCAATGGCGAAGATGGAACGATAGCTGGTTTCTTAAATATGCTTGGAATTCCATATGTAGGACCAGATATTTTGGCTTCAAGTATCGGTATGGATAAAATTTTAATGAAAAAAGTCTTGAAGGAATCTGGACTTCCAGTAGTTGATTATGTATCTTTTTATAGCATGGAATACATAAAAGATGAGGAAAAATATTTGAACCAAATAACAGAAAAAATGGAATTCCCTGTGATTGTGAAGCCCGGAAATTTAGGTTCTAGTGTGGGAATTAGAAAAGCGAAAAATAGGCAAGAATTGGAAGAAGCGATTGAGTTTGCAATGGAATTTTCAGACCGTATGATTGTAGAAAAAGCAGTCGAAAATTTGAAGGAAATTAATTGCTCTGTGATTGGAAATATTGCGCAAACAGAGGCTTCTGTTTGCGAAGAACCATTTTTTTCTGATGAAATTTTAAGTTATGCAGATAAATATATGGGCGGAAATGCTGCTAAAAGTAAGGCTGGTATGAAAGGAATTGCAGGTGCGAAAGCTGGAAATGGAAAATTGGGAGGTGGCAAGGGAATGGCAGCTTCTAGCAAAAAGTTGCCAGCAGAAATTCCAGATGAAAAAAGAGATGAAATTCAAAGTTTAGCGCAAGAAACATTTAAAGTCTTAGGATGCAGTGGTGTTGCGCGAATTGATTTTTTGATGGATACCCAAACAGAAAAAGTATATGTGAATGAAATTAACACGATCCCGGGAGCACTATCTTATTATTTGTGGGAAGCAAGTGGAAAAACATTTGAGCAAGAAATGGATCAAGTGATTGAAATTGCACTCAAGAGACATCGTGAACGTGAAAAGTTAACATTTTCGTATGATCAGAATATTTTGGCGATGCAGGGAAGTCCGAAAATGGGAATAAAAGGAAAAATGAAATAAAATTTAAATATGACATTTTAATGTCATATTTAAAAATAAAAATTGATAAAAATAGGAATACTCTTGAATTCAGGAGTATTTTTTGTTTGGGTTATAATATGACATTTTTGTGTTATATTATAAAATAATAAAAATTTTGTATGGATAGGAAGGCTGTTTTACTGATTAAGAGTGTTGGGGATATGAAAATGCAGAATTTGAAATCTTAATCTTTTCTTAAACTTACAAGAATTCCCTTAACAAAATTTTAATTTTATGTTATAACAGAAATAATAGGAAATGAATAATCGGCATAAATTGTAAAATTTCTGAAAGCTAATTCAATATCAAATAATGGAAATAATAATATCATGAAATAAAAATATGGAGAATAAAAATATGGAAAAAAGAAGGTTTTTGGAAGAATTTATCATTCTGTTTTGGCTGTTTGTTTTGGGAAGTGTGATTGGTTATGTTTATGAAATGATTGTGGTTTTGTTCCAAAAAGGATTTTTTGAGTCAAGGCAAGGTTTGGTATATGGACCTTTTACACCAGTTTACGGCATTGGAATGATGGTGTATTATATGGTTTTAAATAACATGGATAGACAAAATAAGGCTAAAGTGTTTTTTATTACGATGCTGCTTGGCGGAGTGACAGAATATGCATGTTCTTATTTGCAAGAATATGTTTTTGGCACAATTTCATGGGATTATTCTTATTTATATTTCAATCTAAATGGCAGGACAAGTTTGCTACATTGTACATATTGGGGAATTGCAGGTATTTTATATGTGACATTTATGGATTCAATTTTGCAGAATATTAAAAAAATTGTAAGTCAAAAGAAACTTAAACTAGTTACAATGTTTGTTGTGATTTTTATGGTTTTGGACATTCACATTTCGTGTATGGCAGCATATAGGCAGTTTGAGAGAAAGAGAAATATTGGACCTGAGAATGAAATGGATGAGTTTTTAGATGAACATTATCCAGATGAATATATGGATAGAATTTTTGCGAATAAAAAAGAGAAATTTTAACAAGGAGGACGAATGTTTAAAATTGTTGTGGTGGAGGATGACCAGCAAATTCGTGAAGAATTGAAAATTTTATTACAAAATAGTGGCTATGAGGTAGAGGCGATTTGTGATTTTGAAAATGTAACACAAATAGTTTTAGAAAAAAATCCGCAGTTGGTTCTGCTGGATGTTAATTTGCCAGGACAAACAGGATATGAAATTTGTAGTAAAATACGTGCTAAATCAAATATGCCAATTATTTTTGTAACTAGTCAAAATACGGCAATGGACGAGCTCAATGGTATGATATTAGGTGGAGATGATTATATTGAAAAACCATATAATGTGCCGATTTTGCTGGCGCGTATTCAAAATTTGTTAAAACGAGCTTATCCGAAAGAGGAGAAGACTAAAATTCAGTATCAAAAAGTAACTTTGGATATTTTAAAATCGGTTATTTCACATGAAGAAAAAACGGTAGAACTAACCAAAACAGAGTTTAAGACGTTGTATTATCTTTTGTGCAATCCAGAAAAAATTGTGTCAAGAGAGGAAATTATTGATTATTTGTGGGATCATGGTGTGTATGCTGATGATAATAGCTTGAGTGTAATTGTGACAAGGTTGCGAGAAAAATTGAAAGAAATAGGAGTAGAAAATTTTATTGAAACGAAAAGAGGACAAGGATATCAAATATGAGGTTTAGCAAATATGTAAAAGACAAAATAAATTATATTTTAGGATTTGTTGTATATTGCACAGTTGTTGTGGCTTATTTGAAAGCGATGAGAGTAGAGAAGAATGTAGTATGGATTATGATTTTTATTTCAAATATATTTTTTTGGATTGGATTTGTTGTGAATTTTTGGAAAAAAAGAGCGTACTTTAAAAGTATTAACAAAATTATGGATGGCTTGGAGGAAAAATATTTAATTTCAGAAATTTTAGAAAAGCCTCGAAGGGAGGAAAATTTGGCACATTTTCAGATTTTGAAGAGAGCCAGTAAGTCGATGCTAGAGAATGTGAACCAAGTTAAAACAGTGCAAAAAGAGTACAAGGAATATATTGAAAGTTGGGTGCATGAGGTAAAAAACCCGATTACGTCTGGCAAACTACTTTGTGAAAATCATAAATCAGAAGTGATGCAAAAGTTAGAAGAGGAACTAGAGCAAATTAATAATTACGTGGAACAGGCGCTTTTTTATGCAAGGCTTGACCAAGTTTCCAATGATTTTATGATACGAAAAGTGGATTTGGGAGAAGTTGTAAAAAGTGTGCTGGCAAGAAATAAAAGAGTGATGATACAAAATAGAATGAAAGTGGATGTGGAAAATGGCGAAGTGTTTGCATACACGGATGAAAAGTGGCTGGAATTTATTTTGAACCAAATTATGATGAATAGTGTTCAGTATAAAAGTGAGAAAAGTCCAGTAATACAAATTGGTATTAAGGAAAATAAAGAAAATGTGGAGTTGTGCTTAAAAGATAATGGAATTGGAATTAAGGCAAGTGAGATTGACCGCATTTTTGAGAAGGGTTTTACAGGAACAAATGGAAGAAGACAAAAAAAGTCTACAGGAATTGGATTATATTTGTGCAAAAGATTGTGCGAAGAATTGGGTATGGAAATGGAAGCAGAAAGTAAAGAAAATGAATATACGAAAATAACAATTCTGATTCCGAGAAATAAAAAGTTGGGAGAATAAAACGGCAACCGCCTGCCCCGATATTGCTTGGGGCAGGCGGTAGGAGACTTTTTAGTAAAAATAAAATTCATCCGAGAATCCATCGTTTTCATAATTAAAAGAGCCAAAAGCAGCGTCGAGTGAGTCACACAGTTCAACTGGTGACATGCCTGCATTATCAACGGAAGTTAATATAGCTGAGTTTTCTTTGTTTCGTATTGCTTTTTGTACAGTTTTCAAATCGGCAATAATTGCAGAATACTTTTTGTGATCCGCGCTGATTTTTGACATGTCGATGTAAGGCAGCCATATTGTTGGCAGAAGATGACCATTTTTTTTGCTAACATCTTCGTCCATTGCAGAAATTACTTTTAACTTATTAGAATGCTTAGCAATTTCTTGTGATAAAATTTTTATTATTTTATTCCGCCTTGAATTTGTCATATTTTTTCTCCTTTTCTGTTCTGTTTTTTAGTTACTTATATTATATCATAATTTACATAAAGTGTAAAGAGGTTTTTGCAAAATTTTGGAAGTCTTACAAATTTGTAAGATTAAAGCAAACTACTTCTATATGAAACAAGCTAGATTTAAGGTATACTTGATTTAGAAAGTATAAAGGAGTGATGATTTTGAAAAAAATATTGAGAGTAGAGAAAATACAAAAGTATTATGGCAATCAGGATAATCTTACAAAAGCAATTGATGACATCAGTTTTGATGTGGAAGAAGGCGAATTTATTGGCATTATGGGGGCGAGTGGAAGTGGAAAAACAACGCTTTTGAATTGCATTTCTACCATTGATACTGTAAGCAGCGGGCATATTTATTTGGAAAATCAAGATATTACAGAAATTAAGGAGCAGGAAATTGCAAAGTTTCGTAGGAAAAATTTAGGTTTTATTTTCCAAGATTTTAATTTGTTAGACACGCTGACCATTGAGGAAAATATTGCTTTGATTTTGACGATTAATAAAGTTTCTGAAAATGAAATTGATGCCAAAATTTTGGAGATTGCGAAAAAGCTAGGAATAGAAGAAATTTTGCAGAAATATCCGTATCAGGTCTCTGGCGGGCAAAAACAAAGATGTGCTGCTTGCCGTGCGATTGTCAATCAGCCGAAAATTATTTTGGCAGACGAACCAACAGGAAGCCTAGATAGCAAAGCGGCAAGGCAGTTATTGGAAATGATGGAAGATATGAACCAAAAGATGAAAGCAACGATTTTAATGGTAACACATGACCCATTTTCAGCTAGTTATTGCAAAAAGATTTTGTTTTTGAAAGACGGCAAAATTTTTAATAAAATTGAAAAAGGCGACCAGCCAAGGAAAGATTTTTACAATGAAATATTGGATGTGCTAGCCCTTCTTGGAGGTGACGCAAGAGATGTTAGGTAAATTATCTTTGAGAAATGCCAAAAGGCAAGCAAAAGATTATGTGATTTATTTTATGACAATTGTCATGGCGGTCGCGCTCTTGTTTAGTTTTAATTCGATTGCTGCTTCAAACGATGTTGCGGAACTTTCTTCTAGCATGAAAAGTTTTTCAAAAGCCATTATGGGTATTAATTTTGTAGTGGTTTTTGTGATGGTTTGGCTCATTCATTATACGATGAAATTTATGCTAGAAAAAAGAAGCAGGGAATTTGGAACCTATCAAATTTTGGGAATTGAAAAAAGAGATATTGCCAATATATTTATTGCTGAAAATTTGCTGATAGGGCTGATTGCTTTTATAGTGGGAACAGTCGTTGGGACGTTTATGTATCAAATTTTTACAAGTATTATTATGAATTTGTTTGCGCAGCCTTACGAAATTTCCATTACGTTTAGTTGGGAAGCTGTAAAAATGACGGCATTTTGCTTTTTTGGAATATTTGCATTGGTGCTTTTAAAAGTAAGGCGAAAAATTAAAAAGACAAAAGTGCATGATTTGTTGTATGCCGAAAAGCAAAATGAAAATAATCACATTAAAAATTCAAAAGGAAATGTTGCACTATTTATGATTTCAGTCATTTTGCTGTTGGGTGGCTTGTGGGTTCTAAATTTGGATTATAGCAATCCTGTGAAAATGACTGGTAAAAATACAATGATTTCTATTGTGTTGTGGATTATTGGAATTTATATGTTTTATTTGAGTATTTCAAGTTTTATTGTCAAACGATATTTGGAAAGTAAAACAAGAAAGTACAAGAAAAATAATTTATTTTTATATCGTAATTTGACTTCTAAGATTAACACAATGAGTGCTACACTTGGAACCATTGCAATGTTGTTTGCGTTTATTATGATTGGTGGAAATGTGGCACTTTTGATGAATGGCATGCTTAACAACGAAATTGAAATGGGTTACCCATTTGAAATTATGGTAAGTTCTGTGGATGGAGATTTTTCAAAATATAAAGAATATATTGAAAAAAATGCAAAAGTTACTGATAGGTACGAATATAAGTTATATAACATACCCAAAACAAGTATGGAAAGGGCACTTGATGGTACAACATTTCAAGATAGATATGATATGGGATATGAAAATGTTTTAGGTTTAACTGACTATAATCACTTGAGAAAAATGCTAGGTTATGATATAATATCATTAGAAGAGGATGAAGCAATCATTCAATGTATGAAAACAGCAGAAAAATCATTTGAAAATTATATTCAGAAAAATAACAAAATCGAAATTGTTGAAAAAGAAATTACGGTAAAAGATGTTTATGGGGAACATTTTGCACAACTTTTTTTTAATGGATATGTATATTGCATTATTGTTTCAGATAGTTTGTTAGAAGAAATTGCTGCTCTGGATTTTCATGTGCAAGAATATTATCCTGATGATTATAAGTTTGTAGCCATAACAGAAGAAACAACGACAGAAGAATTTTATCAGGGATTGTCAGATTATATTTTGTATGACGAAATAGAAAATACAGCTGAAGTTGGTGGCAAAGAACAAACCTATAAAATTAATATTCCATTAGGAAATGTTCTGACAAAAGGCAATCGAACGAGTCAAATGAAGTCTTTTTACACAATGATATCATTTTTAGCATTTTATGTAGCACTTATTTTTGTGATGGCAACTGCAACAATATTAGCAATACAGCAATTAAGCGATTCAGAAAAATACAAATATCGTTATGAATTATTGAAAAAACTTGGCATGGACGAATCCGAAATGAACCAAACGATTTTCAAACAAATCTTATTTTATTTTGCATTGCCAATATTCATTCCGATTTTGCTTAGCATTCCAGCAATTTTTATTGTGGCTCAAATATTCACAGTTGCGGTTACGATAGAAGAAATTTGGAGGAACATGGCACTTGTCATTGGAATATTTATTTTTGTATATGGAATATATTTTATAGCAACAAACATACAATTTGATAGGAATATAAATGGAAGTAGGTAGAGGGTATGAAGAAAATCTTTATTGTGCTAACACATACAGGAACGTTATTATCTAAAATTATAAAAACATTTACAAAAGACGAATTTTCCCATAGTTCAATTGCGCTTGATATGGACTTAAAAGAGATGTATAGTTTTGGAAGACTCAATCCGTACAATCCGTTTATGGGTGGATTTGTACAGGAATACATAAATAAAGGTACATTTAAAAGATTTTACAAAACACGTACAAAAGTGTATGCGTTAGAAGTAACTGATGAGCAGTATGAAAATATTAAAAATAATATTCAAGAAATCCAAAGGCAAAGGGAAAAGTATACCTTTAATGTGTGGGGCTTATTTGCGGCAGGATTTCATAAAAAAATCGGAAAAGAACATTCTTTTTATTGTGCAGAATTTGTGAAATATATTATAGAAGAATCTGGTATCCAAACAGATTTACCAGAGATTGTCAAACCAGAAGACTTTAAAAGCATGCAAGGTTTGCAGGAAATTTATGGTGGCATATTAAAAAAATATGCCACTCCAACAGTTAGTGTGGCGGACTTAATTCGAGCAAATTTATTGCTTTACCGAAAAAAAGAGGGGATTATATAAAGTATGAACAAAGTAAAAATTTGGAAGAAAATTCTATCAATAATAGTTGTAATTTTTATTCTTGTGATGATAGGTTATTTATTTCCACTCATGAAAAATTTGTCTTCTTTAGAAGGGCAAATTGCCTTTAAGCAAAAAGTGGAAAGTTCGGGAGTGTTTGGTATGCTAACATTATTTGGATTACAACTTGCCCAAATCTTTTTGATTGTTGTGCCAGGAGAGCCGCTTGAAATATTAGCAGGGATGTGTTATGGAGCGATTGGAGGAACAGTGTTTATTATGGCATCTGCCTGTATTGTAACGATCATGATATATGGATTAGTAAGAAAATTTGGTAGAAATTTTGTGTGCCATTTTTGTGAAGAAGAAAAAGTGAAGAAAATTGAAAATAGCAAATTATTTCAAAATCCAAAAAAGATTGAAAAAATTATGTTAATCCTGTTTCTTATTCCGGGAACGCCAAAAGATTTATTGGTATATGTGGCAGGACTTTTGCCTATTCAGCCTATGAGATTTATTTTAATTTCAACCTTTGCCCGTTTTCCGTCAGTGATTTCTTCGACGCTCGCAGGAGCTAATTTAGCAATGGGTAATTGGAAAATGAGTATTATATTGTACATAGCAGTGCTAATTTTAGTAGCAATTGTTATTGTTATTATGAACAAATTGGATAAGGACAAGCTAACAAAAGATGTATTGAAAACTATGACAGAAAAATAAAATGGAAAAGCACATAAAAATGTGCTTTTTTATATTTTTTCTGAAACTTTTTTGCTGTTATAAAAGATAATATAGTAAAGGAGGCAAAAGTGGGAACTCGAGTTGAAGAAAAAGATTTTGAAAAAATTTATACACAAACGTATTTGAATACTTTTAAATTTATTACGATACATTGCTATCATATTGCAGATATCAACGATATTTTGCAAGATACTTATGTAGAATTTTATAAAATATTGCGCAAAAATCGAGATTTGCAGATAGAGAGTGCGCAGGCTTATATTAATCGGAATTGCTAAAAATGTAATCAAAAGATATGCTACTAAGAAAAAATTGCTTTGTTTGGTAAATGACGAAAATGAGGATATTGATGTGGCAGACACATTTGATTTAGAGCAAAATTTTATGACAAAACAAGATGCAGAAAAAGTCTGGAGTTATATTAAAAGTAAGGATTTAATAACTGCAAAAGTATTTTATTTGTATTATGTTTTAGGACTTAAAATTGCAGAAATTGCGCAAGAATTGGAAGTTACAGAATCGAATGTGAAAAATAAGATTTATCGTACGCAAAAGGAAATTCGCAAATATTTGGGAAAGGATGTGATAGAAAATGGATAAAGTTTGGAAGGAATATATCAATAAAATTCACAATATGGACACAAATTATGAAAAAATTCGTTTGAAAATGAAGGGAGAGAATCATATGAGAAGAAAAATATTAAATATAGCAGCAGTTTTTGTTGCGATTGTAGTAATTGGTACAACTTCGAGCCAAATGTATGCTAAGATTAAATGGAATGTAGCATTTGAGGAATACAAAAATAGACCAGTAGGAGAGGCAAAAGGAAATCTAGATGAGGTAAGAGAATCAGATTATGCAGAAGTTTTGAATATGGATTATGTAACACAAGATGGTGTGAGTGTGAAAGTAGATTCTATTTTGCTAACAGATGATTGTTTTGATGCACAGCTTAGTTTTCAATTTGTGGAGGAAAAGCAGGTAAATTCGCAAACTTTTCGCTATGGTTTTGCGGTTTATGATGAAAATAAGAATATTTATGAAATTTTTTCAGGACTGACTTTTACTATGCAAAAGGGTGATAAAGATAATACAGTGCCATTTTTATATGAAGAATTAGGAATAAAATATGATAAAAGGGATTTGTACTCTACACAACTTAGTGATGGTGGCGGAATTGGACCAATTGAGGTAAATGAGGAAGACAGAACAATTAAATCTAATATCAATATACGAGCAAGAGATATTTTTCCAAAAAGTAAAAAAATCTATATTCGAGTTTTTGACTTAGGTTATGATATGTATGACATGGATTCTCTTAATTTAGAAACACATACGATTGATACAATAGAACATTTTGAAATTACAGATGCGAAATGGATTTTTGAAATTGATGTACCAGACAAATTTTATGAGAGAGATACGTTTGGGTTAAAACTAGCTGAGAAAATTCCAGATTTTGAACTAGAAAAAGCAACACTTACTGAAACAAGTTTGGTTTTACGTTTTAAATCAAAAGCGTACAGAGATATGATTACAGCAGGAAAAGATTTTAAGGGAAATTTTGGAGAAGCAATGACAGCTATGTTAAATATCACGAATGGCGAAGGTAAAATCTATCAAGATGTGGCTGGAGGAACGAGTGGCAAAGAAGGTTACAAAATAACACTAGATGCAGGTAAGAAAGATTTGGAGAAAAAATTGTTTGTAAATTTCACAGTAAATGGAAAGAAATATACGAGTGAATTGGTAGCAAAAGATTAATCAAATAAGTAAGGAGCATAGGATTATGCTCCTTTAATTTTTATGAAAATATTTCAAAAAATGATTGAATTCTTCTATTTTATAGTATAAAATAAAAAAGAAATTTGTAATTGGAGAGGACAAATGAAAAATATAATCATAAAAATACTGAAGAAATATAAAGTTCAACTAATTGTTGTTTGGGCATTTATTGCAATCAATATGTATTTGCTGACTATTCCGCCACAAATCATTGGAAAAATCGTGGATTTATTATATAATATAGAAGGAAATAAAGAATTGATTGTTAGGCAAGCAATTCTTCTTGTACTTTCTGCCTTTGCTTTGTTGTTAGTGAGGATGCCTTGGAGATACAGTGTTGGGATTATTGTTCGTGGATTTGAAAAAGATTTGAAAAATAAGTTGTTTGACCAATTTATGAAAATTAAAATGAACCATTTGCAAACCATAAAAAATGGCGAATTTATGTCATATTTTACAAAAGATATTGGTGAAATGAGAGTGTTTTTATACCGAGCTATTTCGCTTGGTTCTAGAATTGTGATTATATTTTTGATGGCTACTTATCAAATGATGGTTGGTGTCAATATGAAATTAACGCTTGTAACGATGTGCCCAATTCTTGTGACAAGTTATCTTGTGGTAAGAATTAAAAAATATGTGGAAATTAGTTTTAAAAAATCGCAAAAGTATTATACAGCCATGTCAGAATTTGTGCAGGAAAGTACGGATAGCATCAAAACGACAAAGGCATATTCTGGGGAAATGAGCCAACTCAAGGAATTTATCAAAAGAAATCGTATGTTGAAACAGGCAAATAATGCGGTTGATGTACATTCTACTTTGCTTTCAACTTGTATCAATATTTGTTTTGGTTTGTGCTATGGAGTTTCTTTGATTTATGGTTCAAAATTAGTCATAGAAGGTACCATTACAACTGGCGAATTTATTGCATTTAATGGTTATATTGGATTGTTTGTTAATCCAGTTTCATGGATTCCGGGTTTGATTTCGCGTTTTAAAAGAGCGCAGATTTCATATCAGAGATTGTCAAAAGTGTTTGAATTAGAACGAGAAAAAGTGTCAACAAAAAATTTGAAGTCCGAAAATTTGGTATCTGGCGATATTGTAATTGATGATTTAACTTATAATTATACACAAAATATTGAAGTGGCGCTAAATCATATTAGTTTGGAAATTAAAGAAGGGGAAACTTTAGGAATTATTGGTACCATTGGAAGCGGAAAGACTACTCTTATGAGTTTGCTTTTGAAATTGTATCCTGTGCCAGATGGGAAAATTACGATTGGTGGGAAAGATATTAATGACATTCCACTTGGCATTTTGAGAAAAAGTATTTGTTATATTACCCAAGACGCTTTTTTGTTTTCGAGCACGTTAAAAGACAATATTAGTTTGTTTCGCGATGATTACGAAGATGACGAAATTCAAGAAAGCACAAAAAAGGCGATTATTTCAGACGAAATAGACAAAATGCAAGAAGGAATTTATACGAAAATTGGTGGCTCCAATGGAGTGGATTTGTCTGGTGGACAAAAACAAAGAGTGGTGGTTTCTAGGGCATTTTTGCAAAAAAGCAATATTGTTATTTTTGATGATACATTTTGTGCATTGGATAACCGAACCGAAGAAGCACTGTTAAAAAATATTAAGGAATTGACGAAAGGGAAAACTTGCATTATAATTTCTAACCGAATTTCAGATGTCAAAGATGCGGATAAAATTATTGTTTTGGATGAAGGTAATATGATAGAAGTTGGAAATCACGAAGCATTAATTAGCAGAAGGGGATTGTATAATAAGTTGTATTCGCAACAATCTTCCAAAGAAGAAGCAATTATAGATTAGGAGGAACTTATGAAAAGTAAGTCAATGGCGAGGGTGCTAGAATTGGCAAAGCCACATAAAAAGACGATAATCATTACGTCCATTCTTTCTTTATTAATTGGAATTGGCGAAATTGTAAAACCGTATTTGTTAGAAGTAGCGATTGATGAATATATTAGTAAAGGAATTTTTCAAAAAGGAGCGATGACGGTTTCCTTGTTGGGTGCGATTTATATTGGAATTGTGCTTTTAGGAAATATCATTGATTTTATTACAACAACCACTGTGAATTTGATGGGCGAGGAAGTGATTTATTCGCTCAGAAATAAGCTATTTCAGTTTTCGCAAAATACGAATGTTACGTTTCATGATAAAACATCTGCAGGAAAGCTATTTGTCCGAATTACAAATGACGTAGAAGATATTTCTTCCTTGTTTAAAGACATTGTGGCAACCATTATTAAAGACATTATTTTGATTTTTGCGATTGCAGGAATTATGTTGTATTTTAACTGGAAATTGGGAATGCTTGCATTTTTAGTTGTGCCATTTATTATTTTGTTTTCGTGGACGTTGACAGGAATCTTGCATAAACAATATGATGTCTCTAAAGTAATTCGTACGAATTTGAATACGTTTTTGGCAGAATCAATTTATGGGGCAAAAATTATCAAAGTATTTAATATTCAGAAGGAAAAGCAAGTAGAATGTGAAGGTTATACAGAAGATTATTTAAAAGCAAGAGTGAAAACAGGTGTAATAGAAGGATTGCTTCCTGCTTTGATGACAGTACTTGAGAAAATTGGAATTGCGATTATTGTGGTAGCTTGTACCAATCATATTTTTGGGATTTCATTAGAAGTGGGATTTATTTATGCATTTATTACTTATATGAAGCAATTATTTGAGCCAATTACAAGAATTATAGAAAATATTGAAACAGTGCAAGAAGCGTTTGTTTCTATTGACAAAATTTATGATATTTTGGACCAAAAAGAATATTTGGAGAATTTTGAAACAGGTATTCAGTTGAAAGAAGTCAAAGGGAAAATTGAGTTTAAGAATGTTTGGTTTTCTTATGACAATGGCGAAAACTGGATTTTGAAAGACGTTAGTTTCACAATTAACCCCGGAGAGAGCATAGCTTTGGTGGGAAAAACGGGTTCTGGCAAAACGACGATTACGAATTTGATTAATCGTTTTTATGAAATCCAAAAAGGCGAAATTCTGTTAGACGGAATTAATATTAAGGATATTAATTTGAGAAGTTTGCGTTCTAATATTGGTATTATTTTGCAGGACCCATTTATTTTTGCGAAAAGCATCAAAGACAATATCAAGCTGTACAAAAATTTGGAGGACGAAGATGTGGCAGAAGCCATTGAGTTGGCGTCTGCAGATGAATTTGTGAATTCTTTTTCAGATGGCTTAGAGCATATTTCCAATGAAAGAGGAAATTCGTATTCAGAAGGGCAGAAACAGCTGATTGCATTTGCGCGTGTGTTTGCCAATAATCCCAATATATTTGTGCTAGACGAGGCAACTGCAAATATTGATACTTACACAGAAAGCCTAATACAAAAATCAATTGACCGATTGTCAGCCAATAAAACTTCGATCTTTATCGCTCACAGATTGTCTACAATTGTAAACGTCGATAAAATCATTGTGTTAGATAATGGAAGCATTGTGGAAGAAGGAAATCACGAAACTTTGCTTCAGACAGACGGCTATTATTCAAAACTATATAATGCTTACTATGAAAGCTTAGGGTAAATGCTAAAAAATATTGATAAAAAAGCAAGATAAGTCTTGCTTTTTTTGTCGAAATAGGTTATAATGTAAAAGAATAGATGTAAAAATATTTACACAAGTGAAATATTTTATAAAGGATGGTAAAAATAGATGATAAAAAGGAAATTTTTAAAAGTGCTAATTGCGACAATTTGTATTGCGACATTGCTTTTACCACATGCGAGCGTTGTATTAGCAGAAGCCTTGACAAATGAGAAAAACAACAAAGTAAACAAAGTCAATTTGATGTCTTTAAAATTTCATGAAGGTGGACCAGAATCAAGCGAAAGTTTGTCTGAAGAGGGAGAAGATAAATACGATAGAAAGCAATATCAATACATATTTGGTGGAGACGGAAAAACAGACATTTTAAAAATCGTTAGAGAAGATGATAAAAGTGCTGCAGGTGCTTATTTATATTCAGATGCTTTTTATTGTTTAGATGGAAACAATTCTTTTCCAACAATTAATACAGAAGGCGTGATTGGTTCCATTGAATATACAAGAACCATAGAAGACTTTTTTGCAGCAAAACCAACGACATTTAACATGAGTGATGAACATTATAATGCTTTATGTTGGTTATTGGACAACTTATATTTAAGAAAGCAAATGAGTTCAGCAGCCCAAAGACAAGTGTTAAAAGATGCTTTGCTAAATCGTGCTTTTGATGATGTCATTCATTCTGGCTATGAAGATGCAGCTACTTTAGATGACATTAAAGCAGAAATCACAGATGATGATATTGAAGTCATTCAACAATGGGCGATTTGGTATTTTACAAATCATGGAGAAAGCACAATTCAAGGAGTTCCTTTTGTACAAACCAACACAGATGGCAGTTTGAAATTACCAATTATTGACAAAAAAGAAGCAATTTCACAAGTCACAGATAGTGTAAGTAGTGGCAAACATGAGTGGCTTACTGTTTTATATCAATATTTGGTAAACGAAGCTTTGAAACATAAAAATGAAGAATTCAAACCAGCAGGTTCAGCAACCTATCCATCAATTAGTAACAGAGATGTCACTTGTGAAATAGACGGAGATTCTTATAAAGTAGGACCTTTTAAAGTAACAGCACCATCCAAAGAATTGTCAAGTAGTGATTATCAAATTACGTTAACAGATGGGAAAAGTGAAATTCCAAGTACAAAATATACCATAAAAGATGAAAACGGAAATACAATTTCTAAGAAAATCAATGAGATTTTTGATACGAATTATTATATTTATTTGCCAGTAGAAGGAAATACAATTGAAAATGTAAAATTGAATTTGTCTTATGGAAAATTCGGCACAAAAGCGTCTGTATGGGCAGCAGGTGAGCCAACTTATCAACCACTTGTGTTATTGACAAAAGAAGGTGATACAATAATTGATAATGTAACTGTTAAAATTGAGGGCGAAGAGCCAAAAGCAGATTTAGCATTAAGAAAATATATTATCGCAGTTAATGACAAGGAAATTACGGACAGGGTTCCAACTGTTGATGTCAGAAAATTAACAAATGGGGAAGCTGAAACAGCAGAATACAGGCATAAAAAAGAACCTGTGGAAGTAAAAGTTGGCGATACAGTGACCTATCGAATGACAGTATTTAACGAAGGTGACTTAGAAGGAAAGGCACTTGAAATAGCGGATTATTTGCCAAGTGGATTAGAATTAGTAGAGGATAATGAAACCAATCAAAGATACGATTGGCAAGTAACAGAACAAAAAGATGACGATACAGTTATTGGAACAGTTGCTAAAACAACATTTACAAAAGACACAGTTATTCCAGCATTTAATAAGGAAAATGAAAATATCGCAACTGTTAGTGTAGATATCGTATGTAAGATTACAGATGGTATAGCAGCAGGTCAAATTTTAACAAACTTTGCTGAAATTATGGAAGATGATATAGATGACAGAGATTCTACTCCAGGTGCAAATCATGACGGAACCAAAAATGGAGTTAAACCTTCAGAATATATTGGAACAAGTGGAGAAAAAGATTTATCAAAATCAGATTTTTATTACAAAGGTTATGAAGATGATGACGATTTTGAAAAAGTAATGATTGCAGGAAAAGCATTTGATTTGAGTTTGCAAAAATTCATCACGAAAGTAAATGGTAAAGCAGTAGAGCCAAAAAGAGAGCCAGTTGTTGATACGACACCATTAAAAAATGGACAAACAACAGCTACTTACAAACAAGTGAAAACACCAGTTTTGGTACAAGCAGGTGACATTGTAACTTACACAATTCGAGTTTACAATGAAGGCGAAGTGGACGGTTACGCAGAAAAAATAACAGATTATTTACCAGATGGCTTAGGATTTTTGGTAAATTATAATGATAATATTGACAACGCTTGGGCAATCAATAAAGGAACCAGTGGCGATTTAAAAACAATCAAGTTAACAGATATAACAGACGGAACGAAAAATTTGAAAAAAGAAGACTTCACAGGAATTACAGATTTGAAAAATGTGGATGTTGTGGTAGGAGATGATTGGAAAAAAGCAACTTCTAAGGAAAAAGATGCTTGTATGTCAATCAGCACAACAGCTTTAAGTTCAACGAATACAAAAAATCTAATCAATGCATACAACGGTTCTGATAAATTATCTTATAGAGATGTGCAAGTAACTTGTATTGTGTTGGGAAATAGTTTGAATTTGAAAAACGTTGCAGAAATTACACAAGACTTAGATGCTGACAAAAACGAAGTAGATGACAGGGACTCTACACCAAATAATGATATGCCATGGAACAAAGAAAATAGTCAAGAAGATGATAACGATTTTGAAATTTTAACCATGGAAAATAAGAAATTTGATTTGGCTTTGCAGAAATTTATTACAGCAGTAAACAGCAAAGAAATTACAGACAGGGTTCCAAAAGTTACTTATAATGACGGAAAAATCACGTATTCACATCCGCAAACAGCTTTGGAAGTTAACAATGGAGATAAAGTAACGTATACTATCCGAGTTTACAATGAAGGCGAAGTTGACGGTTATGCGGCAGAGATTGGAGATGACATTCCAAAAGGATTAGTATTTGATGCAAACAATGAAACTAATAAAAAATATGGTTGGAAAATGTATGATAGCAATGGCAAAGAAACATCAGATACAAGTAAAGCAGTAGAAATCCGAACAGACTATTTATCGAAAGAAAAATCAGAAGCCAGAAAAGAAGATGCATTATTGAAAGCATTGGATAAAGGCACAGGAAATTTATATTACTTAGATGTAAAAGCAGTATTTTCAGTAGATGCTAAAACTTCAAATGACACCATTACAAACACAGCAGAAATCACGAAAGATACAGATAAAGACGGAAATGAAATTGACGATGTTGATTCAACGCCAGACAATAAAAAAGAAGGCGAAGATGATATTGACAAAGAAAGAGTTCATGTAGGATATTTTGATTTGGCATTAAAGAAGGATTTGACAAAAGCAGTTGTGACAGTTGGGGACTCTACTACTGAATACCCAGCTAAAGATGGTCAATTGCTAAAAGTGGAAGTTCATAGAAAGAAGATTAATTCAACCATTGTGAAATTTGTTTATAATATTACCATTACAAATGAAGGAACCATTCCAGGCTATGCGAAAGAAATTAAAGATTACATTCCAGAAGGTTTGCAGTTTGTAGAAGGAGATAACAAAAACTGGAAAGTAGTTTCAGATAATGTTATTGTGACAAATGCTTTGGAAAAAACATTATTGCAACCAGGTGAGTCAGCAACTGTGCCAGTGACACTTCGATGGATTAATGGTGAAGATAACTTAGGTGTAAAAACAAATGTTGCAGAGATTAGTCAAGATTATAATGATGCAAACGACACAGACGATATTGATTCAACGCCAGACAACAAAAAAGAAGGCGAAGATGATATTGATAAAGCAGATGTAATTTTAAGTATTTCAACAGGTAGCGAGCCAAAATATATTATTCTTCCAACAGCAGTATTGTCAATCATTAGTACAGGAATTGTTATGATTAAGAAATTTGTTTTATAATGAATAATAAAAAAGAGGACGACTGAAAAGTCGTTCTTTTTTATAGGAAGTATGAATTGGAATGGCACGGCGTGGAATTTGGTAGAATAAATTTTGTTTGTAATCAAAATGTAATAATACCAATAAGTAAGCTTTCCGTAGTAAAGTTTGGATTTTGTAACCAAAAAGAGATTTGATTTTTTCATAAAACTATTATAAATAAGTAGAAAAGTAAATTAAAGGAGAGAAGCAAGAGGTATGAAAAAATCAAAAAGAAAAATTGGGGTTCTGATAACAATCTTGATGCTGTGTGTGCAATACTGTTTTCCGCTGCTGAAAAGTTTGGCAAACGAAGTTGTAGATGTTAATGTTGTGCCAAATCAGCTGGTAGATATTGTTTTAGCAAAATCAAAAACAAAAGTTGATGTCAGTCATTTTGAGGAAGATTTGAAGAAAGAGTTGGGTAAACAAGGAATTGCAATAGACAAAGTCAAAATTAGTGCAGTTGAAGCGGTTGAAGCTAATATTCAAGACTCATTTACTTGGGAAACAGACGTATCTCCTACAATTGGAAGTATTCAAATTGCCAATCATGGACAAGACATTGTCATGAAAGGAAACAAAAAATATCTTGGCAAAAATGCCATATGGATGATTCCAGAAAAGGAACAAGAGCAGGAAATTCAATTTGACTATTCGGTAGATTTTGGCGATAGCTTTAATGCAGCAGGAATGTTGCTTCGTGTCAAACAAAATGGCGATACGTTAACGGGTTATATGCTCAGTCTTAACAAATCTAACAAAACATGGTATAAAACGGCTGGCAATAAATACGGGGCGATTTGGAAATTTACCTATAAACTTGGTACCAATACAACCAACATGACGAAAACTTTTGTGCAAGGAGTAGACATTCAAACAAGCGGAACACTTAACATTAAATCAACAGATACAGAAATTATCATTTCTGGTGGCGGGTTAAAAGCGCCTTTAAAGTATGAAATGGATACAGAGTATGGCTATGGATTTGGCTTCTTTTCTGACCACTATTCGCATAATTGTAGCAAAATTGGAGCTTTTACATTAGGAAACATTAAACTGACAACAACCACTGTGAAAAAATTTAAGGAAGTTTTGAGTAATCCAGAATGGAGAGATAATTCAGTAAAAGTTTTGGTCAATGTGGACGATTCTAAAAATGAAGAGTTAGAGGATAAAAGCTCGTTGGCGAGTTTGCAAACAAGACTTATTAATGAGCAAATCAATCCTGTGTTTTGGGGAACTGATAAAAACAAAACCCAGCTAGAGGAAGTCATCAAAGGCAACAATGAGAATGGAACTTTTATTGATAATGCAGATTACGAAAAAGCAATAGGCGAAACAGTAACTTATATAAAAAGTTTACTACAAAATGAAAAAACATCACAATACGCTTTAATTGGGGAAAGTGTCGACCTTAAAGTAACGCCAGAGAGTGCTAAAACGAATACAGCATCACCAGAATATCCAAACGGAAAATGGAAAATTAATCATGATGCTCAGTATTTTGAAAATGATTTAGGAAAGTTCAAAAATAGTGGAAAATATATGTCAGATTTAGCGTTGTCATTTGACAAAACCGGGCGCTACGAAATATTTTACGAAGACGGAAACATTGCTTCTCAAGCTATTTATGTACATAGAAGACCTGAGGCAAATTTTACTGCCCAGCAAATGGGGAATAATGTGACGTTGGTCAGCACATCATACGACTTAGATTGTTATTCTAACAACAAAGGAATTGCAGAAGAAGAATGGCAATATAAAAAAGTGGGAGAAACGAATTGGACTTCTGGAAAGTTAAGCAGTATTGAGCAAGGTGAAGTTTATATCATTCAATTAAGAGTAAAAGATTTTCAAGATACATGGAGTAATCCAAGCACAAAATATGTGATGTATCATTCTGAAAATACAGTTTCTACACCAGTTGCATCTTTCACAATAAAAAATTCTACGTTATCCAAATATCAACAATTGCAAGTAGAGGATACTTCTTATGATCCAGCAGGTCTGGCACTAACAAACAAAATTTGGAAAGTGAAAAAAGATGGAAATGTGTTATACACAGGTCAAATGCCTTTGACCAGTTATAGTGACTATCCAGCAGGAAGCTATACAATGAGTTTGGTTGTAACCAATGAAGCGGGAAATCATTCAGAGGAATTTTCAAGAATTTTTCAATTAACAGAAGACACTATCGCGCCAGAAGTAGTAGCAACACCACTTAGTAGCGATTGGACAAATCAACCAATAACTGTTAATTTGACTTTTACGGACCAAGGTGGAAGTGGATTTAAAGGCTATCAATATGCGCTAACAGATAGCAAAGAAGCTCCAACTTTATGGAGTGAAATGATTTTGCAGGAAAATGGTAGTGTAACAATTGATACAGAAGGCGAAAGTTATTTACATGTGATTGCGCAAGACAACGCAGGAAATTTAATGGAAGATAAAATTTTGGGACCGTATAAAATGGATTTAAGCAAACCAGAAATTGATAGTATTGTGCCAGAAAATAAAGATTGGACCAATCATTCAATTGACATCAATGTTGCGTTTTCAGGCCGAGGTGGAAGTGGATTTTTCGGTTACAAAT